>NZ_JBFBAZ010000031.1:0-72515 GCF_040682475.1 Hamadaea sp. NPDC051192 | reverse complement strand
TCGGAGATGGCTGCGATCGTGCGGACCGCGTTGGATCCGTTGTCCGGACCACGCAAGCCCGCACCCACCGCTGCGGCTGCCGCACTGCCCGATGCCTCGGGCGGCTGCGTCGCATGTTGCCCTGACGATGGCCCAGGTGCAGGCGGCGGTGTTGCAGGCTCTTCGGCGGCGTGCTGCCGTGGCGGCGGCGGTGTTGCGGGCTGCGCTGGCGGCAGCGTGGATGCACGAGGCGGTGTTGCCGGCTGCGCTGGCGGAGGCTGCGCGCATGCGGGCGGCGCGGATGCGGTCGAGGGCGATCACCTCGCAGCCCGGGTGCTGCCGGGGGAGCCGGACCTGCGTTCCGCAGGGGCCCGGCGGGCTGACGCCTTGATCGAGGTCTGCCAGCGGATCATGAACGCCGGCGAGCTGCCCGACAACGGCGGCGAGAAACCACACCTGACGATCACCCTGCCCTGGGACGCGCTCCAGGCCAAGGTCGGCGCGGGCTTGCTCGACACCGGCGACCTACTCACCCCGGAGACCGTGCGGCGATTGGCATGCGACGCGAAGATCATCCCCGCGGTGTTGGGCGGCGACGGCCAGGTCCTCGACGTCGGCCGCGCCCGACGCCTGATCGACGGACCACTCCGCCGAGCACTCGTGTTGCGGGACCGCGGATGCGCCTTCCCCGGTTGCGACCGGCCACCGCAGTGGTGCCACGGGCATCACGTCCGATCGTGGGCAGACGGCGGCGACACCTGCGTCGCCAACAGCGTCCTGCTTTGTGGCTTCCACCATCGCGAGATCCACCACGGGCATTGGGAAGTCCGCATCAGACCAGATGGCTTCCCCGAGTTCCTTCCGCCGGCTTTCGTCGACCCGCTCCGAAGGCCCGTGCGGAACACTCTCCACCGAAGATGCTGATCGCTGCCCGGATTACGACGCGTACGCCGAGAGGACTGCTTTCATCGAGCCCATGCCGTACTTGTCGACGTCGCTCGACATGGTCACGACCTCGGCGACGATCGGGGCGACCTCGATGCCTTCGGCGTACGCACGCGTGCAGTAGTCGCGCAGGGTCAGGATCTCGTCGCGGGTGTCGTCGCCTTGGTCGACCAGCGACAGGTGGATCAGCCGCGCCCGGAACTCCGCCGCCCCGGTCCACTCGTAGGGCAGGTGGGCGCCCCAACGGAAGTACCGGTATCGGTCCAGCAGCCGGCGCAGGGCCGCTCGATCCGGCTCGGTGCTTTCGGCGTACACGTTGATCAGTGACCTGAGGACGCGCTCAGCCGAGGCCTCGGCGGGGAGGTCTCGGCTGGGCGTGGACGCCTGGGCGATCGGCCGGAAGCGGTCGTCGAGCCGGGCGATCTCGGTTTCCCATTCCTGCATGGCGGCAGGATATGCGGCTGTGTCAGAGCCGGCAGCGGGTCAGGGCCGGCAGTTGGGTCAGGGCCGGCAGCGGGTCAGGGCCGGCAGTTGGGTCAGTGCCAGTTGCTGACCTTGACGTCGTCCGGCGCGGGCTCGCCCTTGCCGGTCTCGACGAGCCGCTTGAGGCTCATCAGGAAGGTGGCCCACTTGGTGGAGCAGTGGTTCATGAACTCCACCTGCTCCGCCCAGCCCTCGTGGCGGAAGAGGATGATCGTGAAGTCGTCCTCCTGCTTGAGGTCGAAGCGGACGTGGGTGCCGATCCATTCGGCGGGGCCGTCGACGACCTCCCACTGGACGAGTTCGTTCGGGCGGGTGTCGAGCACCTTCATGTCGAAGCCGCCTTCGGCGAAGCGGAACTGGAGGACGCCGTCGTCGGTGACGGTGGTCTCCTCGGTCCACCAGGCGGCCAGGCCCTCGACGGTGGTCAGAGCCGAGTAGACCTCGCTCGGGCCGGAGATCACGCCGACCCGGTGCAGGATGTCAAACATTTCGCTCCCTCTTTCTTGTCGGAAGGTGTGCGGCATCGGCGTCACCACTAGGCGTGGCGTCGCTGAGGCTGCGGGGTGAGTCAGTCGAGCTGGCGTTGCAGGGCTGCCAGCGGCCCGTCCCAGTCGCGGGCGAGTGCCCCGAGGAACTGTTGAGCGATCTTCATCGGCGCGGAGTCCACCCGGTAGCGGACGCGGCGTCGTTCGCCGGGCTCGGCGACGACCAGACCGGCCTCGGCGAGCAGGCCGAGGTGCTTGGCGATGGCTTGCCGGGTGATCGGCAGGCGCAGTGCCAGGTCGGTCGCGGTGGCCGGGCCGTGGGCCGCGAGCGCGGCGAGGATGCCTCGCCGGCTCGGGTCGGCCAGGGCGGTGAAGACCTCTTGCGCCACCGCCTCCAGGTCAGTGAGTTCCATCGAGGTACGCGACGAGTTCGCCCAGCTCGCTGGTCCATCCCTCGTTGTTCGCCGAGTACGCCTTCTTGTACTCGCCGTCGGGGAGTTGTGCGAATCCGGTCTCCACCATGGTGAGGGTAGTGCCGGCGTCGCTGGGTTCCAAGGTGAACTCGACGTAGGTGCGGCGCGGGTCCTCGGCGGGCAGCCCGTAGATCATCCACGTGTAGCCGAAGACGTGCGGCGGTTCGACGCGCTCGATGGTGAGCGTGGCGACGTCGCCGCTGTCCCAGGTGAGCTTGGCGTGGCCGCCGACGCGGAGATCCACCTCGGCCTTCTGGCCGAACCAGGTGCCGAGGCCCTCGGCGGTGGTCAGCGCCTGCCAGACGCGCTCGGGAGCGTGGTTGAGCTCAAGGGTCCGCTCGATGCGGTCAGGGAATGCCATGACTGTTTCTCCTCTGCCGATGTTTGGCCGGGTCGACTGCCGGGTCGACTGCCGGTGACTGCCGGTGACTCTGTATTACGACTCTGCCCTACGACAGGTTATCGCAACTACTTGGTTGCTATCGACGCTATCGCAACCGGCCGGTTGCGTCAAGGCGTGCTTCCGGCGCGGCTTCGCCGCCGGATACGGAGTGGGTCTCAGTGTGCTGAAAGGCCAGCTCAGGCCCAAGACCAAGCGCATGCTGGAGACGAACGCGGTAACCGGCGGCTGTCGCCGCATGGATTCGAGAAGGGGGAGACGGATGCCCACGTTCATGGACGTGCACACCGGGTTCGTCAACGCCACCGCGGAAGACCTGCGGAAAGCGCATGAGGCCGATCTCGCGGTAGAGGCCGACGAGATGGTGCACTTCGAGAAGGCATGGCTCGATCCGATCTCCGGCAAGGCGTTCTGCCTGTCGACCGGACCGGACAAGGAGGCGGTGATGCGCGTGCATTCGAAGGCCGGGCACGCCACCTCCGAGGTCTACGAGGTGCCGATCGAGGTCTGATATCGAGGTCTGATTCTGCGACCTGCACCTGTGTGAGGCAGGCCCTCCGGGAGAAATCCCGGAGGGCCTGTCACATTCGCGCGCCCCGGCTCGTCAGGGTTTCGAACGACGAGTTGAGCGACGAGTTGAGCGAACGAGACAGGAGCAGATCATGACGACGATTCTGGTGACCGGGGGCACGGGGACGCTGGGCCGCCAGGTGGTGCCACTGCTGCGGCAGACCGGCGCGAAGGTGCGGGTGCTGAGCCGCAACGCGGCCAACGGCGACGTGGTCGCCGATCTGCTGACCGGGGAAGGAGTGGCGGACGCCGTCGACGGGGCGGAGATCGTCCTGCACCTGGCCGGTGCGCAGAAGGGCGACGACGTGGCCACCCGCAACCTGGTCGCGGCGGCGCGGACGGCCGGCGTACGCCATCTGGTGTACATCTCGGTGATCGGGGTCGGCCGGGTGCCGTTGGCCTGGCTGCGGATGAAGGAGGCGGCCGAGCAGGCGGTCGCGGAGTCGGGCGTACCGTGGACGACTTTGCGCGCCGCGCAGTTCCACGACCTCGTCCGCACGACGCTGCAAGGGATGACGAAGTCGCCGATCGTTCCGGTGCCCGGCGGGCTGCGCTTCCAGCCGGTGGACGCCCGGGACGTCGCCGGACGCCTGGTGGAACTGGCACTCGGCGAGCCGGCCGGGCTCGTGCCGGACCTGGCCGGGCCGCGCGTCTACGACATGCGCGAACTGATCACCGGCTACCTGCGGACGACCGGCAAGCGGCGGCTGCTCCTGCCGGTCCGGATCCCGGGCGCGGCTGGGAAGGCGTACCGGAGCGGGGCGAACTTGACCGTCACCGGCGCGGACCTCGGCTCGCGTACCTGGGAAGAGTTCCTGAACTAAGTGCAACATCGTCGACGCGTGCCGCGCGAGACCCTGACCCGGGACCAGATCGTCCAGACCGCCGTCGAACTGCTCGACGAGGAAGGTCTGGACGGTCTGAACATGCGCAGCCTCGCTGGCCATCGGGCTTCACGAGATGCTCAGGCGGCGGCTCACGCGCGAGGGCTCCGACGCCGCTGCGGTCATCAGGGCCACCATGGGCAAGGCCCGCGAGGTCGCTGGTCTCTACCCCCGCCTGCGGTCACGCCTCGAATCCGCTTCGATCGGCGAGTACGCACAAGGACCCGAACGGACTTTCGAAGTGGGTCTGCGCGCACTGCTCGACGGGCTGGCCGCCGACCTCGAAGGCGTCGACGCAGCCAGCAAAGCTGGTACCGCCGCAGGTCAGGCCACGAAGGTGGGCAGGAGCGTGCGTACGTAGCGTTCGGCGGCTTCGCGGCCGACCGGCCGGCCCTGGTAGTGACTGAGAAATGCCTGCTGGAAGCAACAGCCCAGGAGCAGATCGGCGGCCGCAGCCACGTCGGCGTCGGCGCGTACGCGGCCCGCCTGTTGCTCGCCCGTCAGGTAGCCGGCGACCGCTTGATTCACCTTGTGCGGGCCGGCGCCCTTCTGGGTCAGCCGCGTGCGATGCGTCTCGAACACGCGATGCTCGGCGAAGATCGAGCCCAGGAGCGGGAAGTTCTCGTGGTAGAACGCCATCGCCGCGGTCGCGATCGCGATCAGGTTGGCTTCGACCGTGCCGCTGCCGGGTTTGGCCGCCAGTGCGGCGTGCAGCGGCGGAAAGCCGGGCGACCGTTCCTGCAGTACGCCGAGGAAGATCTCCTCCTTGTCGGCGAAGTGCTTGTACAGCGCGGCTTCGGAGAAGCCGGCCTCCTGCGCGATCGCCTTGGTGGTGGCCTTGCCGAGGCCGCGTTCGCGGATCACGGTCAGCGCCGCGTCGAGGATCACGTCCCGGGTCTGCGCCACGGCCGCCTCCACTGCTGGGTTTGACAGGTGCTGGGTTTGACAGGTGAGTGTTCACTAACCATCATAGTGGTTAGTAAGTGCTCACTAACCACGGTACCCACTACCTCACTGGGGAGAAGCCATGAAGATCACCGTTTGCGGCGCCACCGGGCGGATCGGGCAGGAACTCGTGAAGCGGGCGCTGGTCGACGGCCACGACGTCACCGCGATCGTCCGTGACCCGAGCCGGTTGCCCGTCCGCGCCGACCGCCTGGACGTGGTGGTGGCCGACGTCTTCGACGGAGCGGCGATCGCGCCCGCGATCAAGGGGCGCGACGCCGTCCTCTCGGCGGTCGGCCCCCGGCCCGACGGTCCCACCACGGTGTGCAGCGACACCGCCGCCGCCTTGCGCTGGGCGCTGCCGGAGACCGGCGTACGCCGGCTGATCGTGGTCTCGGCGTCAGGTCCCTATGTGGACGGTGGCGACGATCCGCTGACCCGGTACGCCGTCAAGCCGATCCTGCGCCGGGTGCTGCGCGAAGGCTGGGCCGACCTGGTGCGCGCCGAAGAAGTCGTGCGGTCCAGCGGGCTGGACTGGACGATCCTGCGGCCGTCCCGGCTGACCGACCAGCCCGCGACCGGCCGCGTACGCCGTCGGCTGGACCGGAATCTGCCGCTGGGCATGTTCACGCCTCGCGCCGAGGTCGCCGTCGAGATGCTGCGGGTACTGCGGGATCCGACGACCTTCGGGCACTCGATCGCCCTCGCTCGCTGAGTGCGGCGGGGGCAGAGGGTGCGTGCACGGCCCTGGATGCCGTGCACGCACCGGGTGGTCAGAGGATCGAGGGGCGGTCAGAGGATCGAGCTGGCGCTGACGAGGAACCCGTTGCCGGACGGCGCACCGGCCGAGGTGAAGCAGTTCACGTCCCGGACGACCACGTCAGGTGACCCGAAGTTGCCCCAGAAGGTGTTCATCCCGCAGAAGTCGGGGGTCGTGCCGAACGCCGTCACCTGCACGGTGTTCGGCGTGAACCCGATGCGCGGGAAGGTCACCAGCGACAGCCCGGCCCCGGCGGCGACGATGGTGTTCGCGCTCAGCCCGACGATCGAGTTGAAGTTCGTCGTCGGCGGGCCGACCGGCGGCACGTTCAGCACGTAGCCGAAGTACTTCGGCGGGATCGACGCGCCGTAGAGCGACACCTTGTACTGGTACGTCACGGTGAACGCGGTGTTCATGAAGGCCCCGGCCGAGTCGAAGCAGAAGACCATCACGTCCTGGCCGGTCGCGGTGGAGGACCACTTGGCGATCTTGCAGCGGGCGCCGGTGGCCGAGTTGACCGCGGTCGCCTGGAGGCTCCCGTCGATCGGCCCGCCGGTCACCAGGCCCGGGAACCGCACGAAGTACTGGCCGACCGGTCCGGGAGTCACCGTGTTGCCGGCCCCGGACGAGTTGTACTGATTGACCACCGTGCCCGTGGCGCTGCTGAAGGCGTACCCATATGGTCCGAAGCCGCCGAGACCCGACGCGCTGGTGAAGAACGCGCTGAAGCTGGTGGGGTCGAGGACCCCGCCGGCCTTGTAGCAGCGGAGGTTGACGATCTCGTCGGAGAGTGAGATCCCCCAGGCCTCGACCTGGCACCAGTGCGGGACCGAGTTGACGGCCGTGACGTGCACGACGCCGCCCGAGGCCGCCTGGCCGGGGAATCGCACCTGGTAGCGACCCGCGGGCGCGAGGGGGGTGACGGTCGTGGCGGCCGGCCAGGTGCCGAAGCCGACGATGCTCGCGGCGGGTGCGTTGTAGAGCACCCAGCCCTTGCGGTCGGGGACGGCGGCCTGGCTCGGCGCGGTGCTGACGGTGACGAGTGCGAGCGTGGCGGCTACTGCGGCCGCCAGCCGGAACAGTGTGCGCTTCATGAAAGCACATCTATATAAAAGACAGATGTGCGTCAATATTGATGTCGCGATTCAGTCTGTCGGGAGATCGGCGTACGACGATGCGCGCTCTTGGTCGGACAGCTTCGCGATCGCGTCCATGATCTTGTCGGTGACCGCTCGGCGCGCCTGGTTCGCGGTCTTGCCCTCGGAGCCGTCGAAGTGCAGCGGCTGTCCGAACCGGACGGTGATGCGGCCCGGCCGGGGAATCCGCGCGCCGACCGGCAGGATGCGATCGGTGCCGCTGACCGCGACCGGCACGACCGCCGCGCCGGTCTCCAGGGCGAGCCACGCCACCCCGGTACGCCCACGGTAGAGCCGCCCGTCGCGTGACCGGCTGCCCTCCGGGTGAATGCCGAACGCGCCGCCCTTCGCGAGATGTGCGCCGGCGACGTCGAGCGAACCGAGCGCGGACCGGGAGTCGGTGCGGCTGACCGGGATGGCGTCGGTCCCGACCAGTGCGGTACGCATCAGCCAGCCGAGCGCGCCCCTGCGGACGAAGTACTCGCTCTTGGCCATGAAGGCGACCCGGCGCGGCGACAACGGCGAGATGAGGAAGCTGTCCAGGGCCGAGATGTGATTCACCGCGAAGATGACCGGGCCCCGACGCGGCACGTTCTCGCGGCCCTCGACGGTCGGCCAGAACGCGACACGCAGCACTGCGGCGGCGATCGGGCGTACGGCGGATTGCAGCAGCACGTCAGGCTCCCAGTGCGGTTTCTTGTGCGGTCTGTTGCGCGGTGTGTTGCGCGGTGTGTTCGTCGGCCGGCCCGGCGGCTTGGCTGGGAGCTTGGCCGGCGGCTCGGTCGAGGGCTTGGCTGGTGGCTCGGTCGGCTTGGCTGGTGGCCTGGTCCTGGGTGCCGAGGTGGGCGCTGACCGCCGTCCGGAGCAGGGTGTCGACGTCGTCGGCGCCGGCGGCCAGCTCCAGGCTGCCCCACAGGTGCAGCTGGGCGATGCCCTGCAGGTTGGCCCAGAGCGCGGCGGCCCGGCGGCGGGCCGGTTTCGCCCCCGCCCGCTCGGCGAGGCGTACGAGGACGTCGAAGAGCGCGAGGCTGTCCTGGCGCAGCCCGATCTCGTTGCCGCGCAGCAGGTCGTGCCGGAACATCAACTCGAACATGCCGCGATCGGACTCGGCGAAGGCGACGTAGACCCGCCCGATCTGAAGGAGCTGCTCCGCCGGGTCGCCGCCGGCCGCCGCGACCGCGCTGATCCGGCGGTCGAACTCCCGGTAACCCTCGCGCGCGATCGCGCCCAGCAGTCGCTGATGGGTCGGAAAGTAGCGGCGTGGGGCGCCGTGGGAGACCCCGGCCCGCCGGGCGATCTCCCGCAACGAGAGCGCCTCGACGCCCTCCTGCCGCAGCAGTGCCACGCCGGCCTGGACCAGCCGATCCGGCAGGTTGTCATGCATAGACACTGTCTATCACGGGTGCGTAGACAGTGTCTATTTCGGCGCGGAGTGTCGGGCCGTTCGCCCGCCCGTCTTCTGCCTTTGGTTCGGCGCGGGCCGGCGGCTGTCGTACCGCGGCGGAATACTGGGCCCATGCGGATCCGAATCGAGGGGCGGAACCTGCCGGGACGCCCGGACGTCGCGGTCGGCGTACAGCGGCGGGACAAGCCTGCCGAGCTGCTCGGGGTGCAGCCCGGCGACGCCGCCGAGGTCGCCTGGGAGCTGACGGGCACGGCGGCGAAGGTCGTCGACGGCCGGCTCGACGTGCGCGGGCCGCACATCCAGGGCGGGCCTGGGCAGCGGTTCGTCAACCTGACCTGGCTCGGCTCCGACGGCGTCATGTTCCGGCGGGCGAAGCTGTGGCTCGACGGGATCGACCCGGCGACCGCCGAAGCGGCGCTGGCCGCCGGTCAGCTCACGGCTCGGCTCGGTCTCACCGATCCTGCTGGTGGTCCGGTGTGCGCGAGCGTACGCCCGCCGCTGATCAGCTGGACCGTGGACTGATCCCAGCTGCGTCGCTCGATACCGCGTCGCTTGATACTGCGTCCCTCGATCGTGGACGGTCTGCGCTGGGCGGTGACACATTCGGTGCCTTTATGGCCTAATCCCCCCAGCGGGAGGCCGGTCCTGAGGCATACCGTGGACGCATGAAGACGCTGGCAGACGCAGAGGGGCGCGTCGCCGTCGCCTGCGGTGTCACGCCGATCGAGTACGCCGTCGAGATCCCGGGCTTCGGCGTCCGGACTCGCGTACTGGAGTCTGGATCGGGTCCGACCCTGCTGCTCCTGCCCGACGTCGCGACGGCGGCCTCGGTGTGGCTGCCGCTCATGGCCCGGCTCACCGGGCACCGGGTGCTCGCCGTCGACCTGCCCGGCTTCGGCCAGGCCGAGCCGACGGACTATCGCACCGTCTCCTACCTGCGCGGGTTCGCCGTCGGGTTCGTGCACGGGCTGCTGGACGCGATGAGCCTGGACGCGGTCGCGATCGGCGGCAACGGCGTCGGCGGATTGTGGGCACTGTGGACCGCCGCCGACCGGGCCGAGTGCGTACGCGCGATCGCGTTGCTCGGCGCACCCGCGTGCACGGCCGGGACGTCGGTGCTCACCCCCCGGAAGCTGAGCGGCTGGCCGATGACCGGTCGTCGGAATGGCGGGCAGGATCGGTGGGCCCGGCTCGGGCAGTCCCCGGATCGGCTGCCAGACGGCTGGGCCGAGCTGACCGACGCCGTGGCGGCGCAGCCCGGCTTCGACACCGCGTTCAGGACGCTGTCCCGGGCGACCCATGCCGGTGGCGGCTACGGCGCGACCGACCTGGGACGGCTTACCCAACCGGTCTGCCTGCTGCTCGGCGAACGTGATCCGCTGGCACGGCTCGACACGCTCGGCACGATCGCCGACGTGATCAGCGGACCGGCGATCCACGCGGGCGGGGCCGGCCACCTGCCCTGGCTCGACAACGCACCGGCCGCGGCCGAAGTGCTGCGGGCGTTCCTCGCCGAGACCGACTCCGCTCCGGCGCACGGGCGCTCGGCCGACCGGGCGGCGAAGGCCTGGCCGGTTCCCGCGCCGAGATCCGCGACCACGGGTTCGGGCGCTCCGGTCACCGCCACCCCAGACAAGGACGGCGGATGATCCACATCCCGAAAAGTGTCGCTGCCGGGTGGGGATCCGACACGGAACGGGATGTAGATCATGACCCGCCGCCGGGCCACGGCTCGGGGAAGTCGGGCGTGGACGCTTGGAGGAAGTCGGGCTACGGCTCGGGGAAGTCGGGCGTGGACGCTTGGAGGAAGTCGGGCTACGGCTCGGGGAAGTCGGGCGCGCTTCGCCGCCGCTTCGGGTAGAACCGAGGGCGGAGGTGGTGACATGTACGAGGATCTACGCGACCAGGTCGTCCTGATCACGGGCAGCTCACGGGGCATCGGCGCGGCCATGGCGGTCGCGTTCGCCGAGGTCGGCGCCCGAGTCGTGCTGCACGGACGGGACGAGGTCGCGCTGGACGGCGTACGCCGCCGGGTCGAGCAGGCCGGTGTGTCCGCGCTGGTGGTGACCGGTGACGTCACACGCTCAGCCGATCTCGCCGCGATGCGCGACCGGATCAACGCCGAGGTCGGCCCGGTCGACGTGCTCATCACGAGCGCCGGCAGCAGCAAGAGCCGCCCGACGCCGATCGAGGAGATCGACGAGGAGGACTGGCGCGCCGACGTCGAACGCAACCTCACCTCGACGTTCCTGACGGTCAAGTGCTTCCTGCCCGACATGAAGAGCCGAGGCTCGGGGGTCGTCCTCACGCTGTCGTCGGCCGCCGGGCGTCGTGCGAGCGCGCGCACGCTGGTCGCGTACGGGGCGGCGAAGGCGGGCGTGCAGATCTTCACGCAGGACCTGGCTGCGCAGGTCGGGCCGGCCGGAATCCGGGCCAACTGCATCGCGCCGGAGACGATCCTGACCGAGACCAACGAGAAGTGGATCCAGGGCGACCAGCGGCAGATGCTCATCGACATGCATCCCGTACGCCGCCTGGGCACGGTGGACGACGTCGCCCGGGCCGCGTTGTTCCTCGCATCGGCGGAGTCGGGCTGGATCAGCGGAGTGGTGCTCGACATCGCGGGCGGCGCGACCCTCGTCTGACCAGCGACAGCAGGCGGTTCCGGTGGCGTACCGGGCGGGGCGGTTCTAGGGTCGGGCCATGGGGGAGAACCTGGTAACCGTCAATGACGTGCACTTGTGCGTCGAGGAGTTCGGCGATCCGGCCGACCCGTCGATCCTGCTGATCGGCGGCGCGTCCAGTTCGATGGACTGGTGGGACGCGGAGTTCTGCCGCCGCCTGGCGAGCGGAGAAGCCGCCGGGGAAGTCACCGGAGACGTCAGCGGGGAAGTCAGCGGAGAGGCCGCCGGGGAGAAGGACGGTCTGGGTGGACGGCACGTCATCCGCTACGACCACCGCGACACCGGCCGGTCGACGGCGTACCCGGTGGGCAAGCCCGGCTATGGCAGTCGGGAGCTGCTGGAAGACGCGTCGGCATTGATCGAGCAGTTGGCCGGCGGCCACGCGCACGTCGTCGGGGTGTCCATGGGCGGCGGCCTCGCCCAGGACCTGGTTCTACGCCATCCAGAGCAGGTGGCGTCGCTGACGCTGATCTCCACCAGCCCGATCGCCCGGCGTGATCCGTCCGTGCCGTTGCCGCCGATGGCCGCGCGGTTGAGCGGGGTGTCGCTGCCCGACCCGGACTGGTCCGACCGCGACTCCGTCGTGGAGTACTACCTCGCGCAGGAGGAGGTGTACGCCGGACCGTCGTCGTTCGACACCGCGCATACCCGGGAGGTCGCCGGACCCGTCTTCGATCGGTCCACCGATCTGGAGGCGAGCGCCAAGAACCACTGGATCGTGCTCACGACCGACGACGAGGACGATGCACCCCGCGACTTGGGCACGGTGACGGCACCGACGCTGGTGATCCACGGCGACGCGGACCCGATGTTCCCGGTCGCGCACGGTGCGGCGCTCGCGGCCGAGATACCGGGCGCGACCCTGCTCGTCCTCGACGGCGGCGGTCACCAGGTGCCGCCGCCCGCCACCTGGGATGTCGTCGTCCCGGCGATCCGACGGCACACCTTTCGCGAAATGAGCTGAACCCCGGCCACAACCGGCGACCCGGCTGCCTCAGTCAGACTCTTGACGGAGGGAGTCGGATGCGCGAGGACGACGAACGCGGGTACTCGCAGTTCGTGCAGGGCCGGGTGACGGCACTGCAACGGACGGCGTACCACCTGTGCGGTGACTGGCATGAGGCGCACGATCTGGTGCAGGCGGCGCTGATCCGCCTGTATCGGCACTGGCGCCGGGTCAGCGCGGCCGACTCGCCTGACGCGTACGTCCGCCGGATGCTGGTGAACGTCTTCCTGGACCAACGCCGCGGCTGGTGGTCGCGGCACGTGCGGCCGTTCGGCGACCCACCTGAGCTGCCCGCGAGCACCGCGGATCCCGCGGTCGACCTCGTCGTGGACCGCACCGTCGATCTCCAGGCCGCGCTCGCCCGCCTCTCGCCCGGCCAACGCGCGGTGCTCGTCCTGCGGTACTGGGAAGGGCTCGACGTGGCCGAGACCGCCGCCGCGCTCGGCTGCTCGCCGGGCACTCCCAGGGGGCGATAACAGCTAAGCTGGTCGTGGCCGGATAGGACGCGGTTAGGGCTGGTGATGTGGTAATGGTACGACGGGCGACGGGTCGGCGGGTGCCGGATTCCACGGTGGACTCCCCGGCTGATGGTGAGAAGCCTTCAGGGCGTCGTCGGCGGCGGGTGTGGGCTTCCAAGGCGGATCTCCTTGCTGGTGGCGATGCGGTGTCGGCGCTGACGTATGAGCGGGCCAGCGAGGACAAGAAGGGGCAGGGCAAGTCGGTCGGCGATCAGCGCAAGCTGAACCTGGCCGAGGTCGGTCGGCATGGCTGGCGGCGTGGGAAGTCGTTCTGGGACAACGACCGTTCAGCGTCGCGGCACGCGACGAAGGAGCGGCCGGACTTCGAGAAGCTGATGAAGCGCATCCGTTCTGGCAACGATGACGTGCTGGTGGTATGGGAGATCTCCCGCAAGGAGCGCGACCTTGCCGTGTATGTGCAGATCCGGGATCTGTGCTACGAGGTGGGGTTGTACTTCTGGCTGGTCGGCGGGCAGTTGTTCGACCTGCGCGACCGCAATGACCGCATGTTCCTGGGCTTTCAGGCGGTGCAGGCGGAGTTCCAGGCGGACTACATCCGCGACAACGTCAAGCGCGGCATCGACGGCGCGGCGGCGGCGGGCCGCCCGCACGGACACGAGACCTACGGCTACGAGCGGGTAAACCACTCGCGGACGAAGGCGTTCATCCGGCAGGACCCCGACGAGAACCCGCACACCGCGATCGGCAAGGACGGCACCGAGACGACCTACACCAAGGCCGGTGTGGTACGGGAGATCTTCGAGAAGCTGTCGAAGGGCACGCCGCTGATCCGGATCGAGAACAGCTTGAACGATCGGGGTATCCCCGCCTCGCGGGGCGGCATCTGGCGGCGCGGGATCGTGCGGAAGATGGCCTTGAACCCGGCCTACATCGGCAAGCGGGTGCTGCGCGGGGAGATCGTCGGGGACGGCATGTGGCCCGCGCTGGTGTCGGAGGAGACGTACTGGTCGGTGCGCAACATGCTGGAGAACCCCGACCGCAAGACGTGGAAGCCCGCCAAGGCGCGGTATCTGCTGTCGTACATGGTGCACTGCGGGGTGTGTGACGGTCCGCTGTCGGTGTCGAATGTGAACCGGCACGGCTGGCAGGGGCAGGTGTACTCGTGCCTGTTGCGCCGGTGCGCGGCGGTGAAGATGGAGTACCTGGACGAGTTCGTGGAGCGGATCGTGGTGGCCTACTGTGCGCTGCCGGAGACCGCCGAGCAGTTGCACCGCAAGTTCGACGATGAGGGCGTAGCTGAGGCCCGCACGGAGGCCGAGCGGCTGCGTGCCGAGTTGGAGGACTGGCGCAGGCTCGGTGAGGACGGCGAGGTGACGGCGGTGTCGTTCGCCCGTGCGGAGGCGGGGCTATTGCGCAAGATCGCCGCCGCCGAGGCGGAGGCCCAGGAGGCGGGTGTGCCGCCGGTGCTGCGCGGGATGATCGGCCCGCACGCCGAGCAGCACTGGCTTGAACTCGGTGATGACGTGGCCCGCAAGCGGGAGATCATCAACGAGGTCCTCGAATTGAAGTTGCTGCCGGTGGGCAAGGGGACGCGCACGTTCGGCCCGCATCGGGTGTGGCGACGGTGGAAGCTGGCCGAAGACGACGCGCAGATGCCGGAGCTGACCGAGCAGGCCGCCGAACCGGTCGCGGCAGCGGTGAAGGCAGCCAAGCCCGGCCTGAAGACGAAGGCCGCCACGCCAGCGAAGAAGTCTGGGAAGGCGGCTATGCCGGCCCAGAAGGCTGTGAAGGCGAAGGCGGCTGCGCGAGGATAGGGGCGGTGCGAGCCTTCAAGGAGGCGTGGGGCGGCGTCAGGTTGGGGGCGCTGCCTCTCATCGTTGCGAGCCCCCTGTCAACTTGATTCGAACACACGATCGAGTGAATGCCTGCAAATATGTTGACGCATGTGGATCTTTTTGTGAGGCTGGGCGCTTCGGCGGCGGGTTACAGCGGCTGTCCGTCGTCACCGTGAAGCTCAGCCGCTACGGGGAGGATCGTCATGGTATTCAGAAGGTCAGGGGCCGGTCTGGTTGCGGTCGTCGGCCGCGCGGTGGCAGCGCTGATGCTCCTTGTCGGCGTCACGGTGACCGCGCTGGCATCTCCGGCCCAGGCTCGCGAGCCGGAGCCGGAGCTCTTGGCCACGTGCACCCTCAGCATGGACAGCCCACACGTGTCGTCGGGCGCGGGCGGCGTGATCGCCAAGTTGCGCTACTGCGACGAGGACGGCGGCCGGGTAGAGGTGGATCTGTACCTGTTCCTGTGCCCGAACAAGCCGTCGTCCAACGAGGCGAACTGGAAGAATGAGGGCTGCGTCGTCAAGTCGTGGAAGTACTACGAATGGACCGCGTCGGCGTTTTCCACCTACACCCGGTACGTGCCTCCCAGCGGAACCCCAGGGGCGCACGGCACCGGCTGGTGGGTCGCATGCGCGGCGTTCGTCTTGCCGGGCGTGTTCACCGTGCCCAGCGCTCCTGTGTACATCGCCGCCTGACGGCGTGCGATTGCCGCCCGGCCGAAAGGAATAGGCCAATGAACACAGCCGACACGCCCGCCGCCACGTGGGAGGTCCGGCCAGAGTTCGACGGACCGGGTGCGACTGAACAGTCAGCCAACACGATGAACTGGGCACTGAAACTCCAGCCTGGCGTCGAGACCGCGCAGGCGGGCCTCATCGATCGCGGCATCGGGATGTCGCTGACAGCAACGATGCTTGTGACCGCCGAATCTGCCGGGGCAGCCTTGGACATTGCCGTCGCGGCCTTCGAGCACGCCGCACTGGACGCAGACGTCCGGTTAGGCGGGCTTCGGGAGATCGTGGTCGCTCCAGCAGACTTCGACCCTCGTGACTGATCAGCGAAAGCCCGGGGTGGTCGCGGTGTGAAGTGCCCCGCCTTACGCCCAACGATCGCAAAAGTAACCTGGGTTTCCAGGACGCCACTCCCAGATCCGCTACACGAGGATCGGAGGCGGTGCGAGCCTTGAAGGAGGCGCGGGGCGGCATCCGGTTGGGATGTCGCCCCGTGCTGTTGGGTCACCGTGTTGGGTTGCATCCACGAACGCGAATGCACTGTTGTTGGGCCTGGTCAAGCCCGTGTTGAGTGGGTCTGCTAGTCGCTGGGCTCGAAGCGGCACTTGTCGGTGCCGAGCAACCGCGCGAGTTTGGCGCGTTTGACTTCGCTCATGGGTGGTGCAGTGGCGACGAAGGCTAGGATGGCTTCCTCGATGGCGGGGTCGGTCAGGTAGCGCACGAGCGCGCCCACCGGTGCGGGCGCGCTCGTGGTGTCGGCGGTGTCCGGGTTCTCCTGGATGGTGTCGTGGTCGGCCCGCCGGGGCCGTGGGACGCGTTTTGGTGTGGTTGCAGTTCGGCGTTGAGGGGTGCCGCTCGGACTGCGTTCAGTCATAGGGCTCCTTGGCGTGTACTCGGTGGATACGGTGGGTGCGCTGCGGCTTGGACATGGCTACGGGTGTCCTTTCTGGAGTTGCTGGGCCACGAGCGGACCATGGGTCCGCCGCCGCTGTGACATGGGATGGTGCGGCGGGCCACGAAGGCTTGCCGCGCCTGGGCTTCGCTGACCTGTCACGACCTGACGCGGTCTAACAGGGCAGGTCAGTGCCGGTCTGACAAAACCTTGCAGGGCTTGACACGGGACCTGTCAGGCCGGGTAGTGGTCGGCGAGTTCGGCGAGGCGGACTCGCTGCGTGGTGGTGGCGGGTTGCCAGATCGCGGCGGCCGGGTGGTGTTGGCTGCCGCCGGTGGTGGCTACGAGCAGCCGCCCGCCCGCGACGGCGGGGTGTTCGGCCAGCCGGGTGCGGAAGGCTTTCTCCGCGCGGGGGCTGACGAGGCGGAACAGGATGGCGTCGCGGCGGCCGGAGGCGCGTAGGAACGCGTCGTAGCCGTCGAGTTTGCCGATGACGTGGTGGGTCTTCTCGGTGCCCTGGTCCTGCTCGAACCAGAAGGTGATCCGCCGGCCGTGTTCGGTCCAGTCGCCGTAGCCGTCCGGGCGTATGAGGTCGCCGGTCAGGTTGCGGCAGGCGGCTTCGGACCACCACTGCGACAGGGCCGCGCCGCTGGTGGTGCGGGCGTGGCCGATGAGGTCGACGAACAGATCGTTGACGTTGATCAGATGGGCGAGGCGGGGGCTGGCCGCCAGTTTGTTGATCTTGGCGCGGATGGTGGAGAACTTCGGTGTGGGCTGGTCGTCGCGGCTGGCGAGGTAGACCTCGCCGAACAGGTCGAGGGTCCAGCGCCATTGTTGGCTGCCGGGGCGGATCGCGTCGCGGAATCGGGCGAGAAAGCCGCGCTGGTTGAGCAGGATCAGCCGGTTGCGGGCGGTGTGCAGGTTGTTGAACGCCAGGGTGTTGATCTGTTCGGTGGTGAAGACGCGGTGCTGGCCGAGCAGGTCGATCAGCCACCGGTCACGTGGCATGAGGCGGCGCATCTCGTCGGCGACGTTGGCCCCGCCGGGCGGGGTCATGCGCAGCGAGTGAACTTTGTGTACGTAATTTTTCGATATCATCCTTATGAGTTCCCTTTCGGTGTGGCGGCCGTGTCAGACGGCTGACCTGCGCTGTCAGGTGGCGTAGGGGTAGAGGTTCTGCCGGAGGTTCCATACCGGCCGAGGGTCCGAGACAGGTCGCGGGTCACCGGCCACCGTCCGGCGGCAGGATCGGCCCGCTGTCACCGGAGCTGTTGGCGTCCAACAGATCCAGGTCAGCGACCTGTTGGGGGCGTTGGCGGGCTCGTTGGGCGGACGGGCCGAGACGGCGGGCGTCGGCGAGCTTGCGCCGTTCGTCGAGCGGTAGTCCGCGGTGACGGGCGGCGGCTCGTAGCAGCTCGGCGCGGCCGGGCCACACTGGCGGTGCGGGCCGGGCGCGCAGGGTGAACGGCTCGGCGTTGCGGCCGCGGATGACCAGGCGGCAGACCATGCCGTAGGCGTCGCGGTGGATCAGGTCGTCGGCGGCGAAGTACGGCTTGACGTGGTGGGCGAGCGCGTCGGCGTCGGCCGGGGCGAGGGCGAAGAACACCTTCGACCGGGCGTTGGCGTCGATCGCGTCCCGTACCTGCTTCGATAGCTGCCCCAAGTGCTGGTGTGCGAGCAGCATCGACAGCCGCAAGGCCCGTGTCTCGGCCAGGGCGTCATCCAGGCCGATCGGCAGGTTGACGAACTGGTGGCACTCGTCGACGATCAGCGACGCGTCGAGGCGCTGGTGTTCGGGTAGTGCGGTGCGGCGTCCGGCGGTGTGCAGCAAAGCGGCCAGCAGCAGCGATCCGGTGAGCCGGACGGTGTCCTCGCCCATCGCTTTGGGTAGCCGGACGAGCAGGATGCCGCCGTTGAGGATGTCCTCCAGGCGGAACGTCGAACGCGGTACGCCGAACAGCCCGGCGGCGAACCGTCGTGACAGCACCGCGCGGAGCTTGGACAGCAGCGGCCCGAGCTGTTGCGCGGCCAGGGCGGGTGATTGGGAGTCCCACCAGGACCAGAACGCGTGCAAATCGACGCTCCAGCCGTCGTCATCGCGGTCTTCGGCTCGCCGTAGAGCCGCCTGCCGCAGGCGCGGGTTAGCGAGGAGGGTGGGCAGGTCGGCCAGGCTCGCCCCGGGTAGCCGCATCAACGTGAGCAGGGCGTGGCGGGCCAGGTCGTCGGTGCGTGGCCCCCACGTATTCGCCCAGACTTTGGCCATGACCCCGACGAGCTGATCGGCGGTGTCGTACGGGTCCTGCGCTAGTTGGAGGAGGTTCAGCGCGGCCGGCGCCTGCGTCTCGTCCGGATCGATCAAGACCAGACGCTCGGCGGCTTCGGGTGGGAGCCGGTCGAGCAGATCCCGGGTGAGGTCGCCTTTCGGGTCGAACACGGCCACGCCGCGCCCGGCCCGAACCTCGCTCATCGTGTAGTTGAGCAGCAGCGTGGATTTGCCGGTGCCGGTCGGACCGAGCACGTGCAGGTGATGTCGGGCGTCTTCGACGTGCAGGCCGACGAGCGCACCCGAGGTGTCGGCGTCGGTGACGCCGAGCGGCTTCGGGCGGGTGCGGGCGAGGTCGTTGAACGGGCGAAGAAGAAGACGGGCCGGAGAAGTCTCCGGCCCGCGCTCGCGTGTGGATGGTTGGTCAGCGTTCATCGTGATGGTCTCCATGCGTTGCGGGGTCATCGCTCGGGTCGTAGTCGTCGGGTTCGTCGTCGATGACGGCGAGCCTGGCCGGGGCGCTCCACCGGTGGCCCGTCCAGCCGGAGGTGTGCGCGGTCGGCCGCTCCGAGGGGATCTCGGCGGCGTCGGTGGGGAACGGTCGGGTGAGCGCGGCGACGGGGAATCCGTGCCGGGCGGGGTCGGCCGGGAAGTGGAACAGCACCCCCAACTCCGAGGCCGTGGCCAGCAGCCAGTGGCCTCGGCGGGTGTAGCGTTCGGTGACCAGCCACAGAGCCCGCCGGAGCCGCCGTGGGCGCAGTTTCGCGGCCACCGCGTAGCCGTGGGCGATCGTGCGGGCCTCGGCCCGCGCGTAGGCCCGTGCGGGCCGCACCGCGAGGGTGCGGATCGCGACGAGCAGATGCGGCCCGGCGGCGAGCTTGTCGGCCGCGCGGCGCATCTGCGCCCGCTGCAACGCATCCGGCGGCCGGTACGCCTCGCTGCCGCCGGCCTTACCCACACCAGAGCGCGAGCCGGAGCCGGAAGATGCGAGGTACTGGAGGAGGTCGAGTGCTGCGCGTAGCAGCCCGAGCAGCAGCCTGACCGTGAGGTTGGCTGCTATGGCGGCGATCGGGCGGCGCGGCTTGACCGGATGCCGGGCCGCTGAGGCGAGGGTGTTGATCCGCCGGTCGCCTGCCGGTTTGGCGAGGACTTGCAGCACGTTCGGCCCGCCGAGGTGTCGCAGGGCGTCGAACACTGGCCGCAGCGGATCGGCATCACGGGCGTCTCGGCCCATGCTGGTCTCGTCGACCAGGGGGCCGAGGTCGGTGTGGGTGGGCATCAGGTGGTAACCGGCGGCGTGCCAGCCGTCGCCTCCGGTCGGTGGGGTGAACGGGCGCGTGGCCGCGCCCGGCCACGCCATACGTACCTCGGTCGCCACCGCCGAGGCGGTGATCCATGCGGGCACCCACACAGTCAAGGCGAGGCGTCCGGCGTCACCGTGGACCTCCATGGCCAGGGGTGGCTTAACCAGATGCCAGCCGCCTTGCGCCCGCACCGCCAGGGACGCGAGCAGCCGCCAGGCGGCGGCGGACTGGCTGATCGGAGTCTGCCGGGGTGGGACCACTTCGACCCAGGTACCGGCGGCGACAGCGCGCCGCCACAGGGCACGGCGCACCACGCACACCGCCGCCACGACGGCGACGGCCAGCAACACGGCGAAGACCAGCAGTGCCGCATGGGCGTGCAGCCAGCCGAGCACGATGGCGAGCCACCGGTTCAGCAGGTCGCCGGGTTGCGGAGGTCTGTTCGTGCTTGGCCTCGGCGACGGGGCGGGCGAGGGTTTTCCGGCGGCCAACAGGGCCGCCAACAGGATCAGCGTCGTCGGAATCGTGACCACTTCCCTTCATTGGCGACAGTGGACTGAGCAGGGACGCAGGACGTAGTAGGGGCTTGGGACAGGGCGTAAACAATCACGGTGTGCTCCGGGTGAACGGCGTCCAAGCGCACGCTGCGCGCGGTGGACGAAGAGGAAAACCGCCCGGCCAGACGGCACAGGCGGTGCGAGCCAGAAAGGCTCTCATAGTTAAAGAGGAATTGATCTTGGGCTGGAATCACAAGACCAACAAAAGTTCTTCGAGAAATTCGCTTCGTGCCGACCGATAGCCTGACGATCTAGTCTTCATCTGGTGGTGACGACCGGCTGTCGGTGATCACCCGAAGGCACGAGGGCGCGAAGAAGGCAGCTCACGGGGCGAGATTCGGGGTGCATCCCGACATCAGTCCTCGTACGCTTGTTCGGGTTCCCGGCGGAATCGCAGCACGCCGGAGCAGAACACGGTCACCGCCGACCGGCCACCTGTTGACGCCTACGCTGCCTCCGGCGTGTCCACGACAACCCGCACGTGTTGCCGCTGGAAGGACACGCCGTGCCAATCCGCCACGGGCTTGCCGCCCGCCTCGGCCCGGACACGACCCGGGCCGACGACCGCCGGGACACCGACACCGGCTCGCCCGACCCTGCGCCCGACGACGAGCACACCTGGCCCTTCTACCCCATGGAGCAGATCGACTGGCTCTCGCGCCGCCTCGAATGGCCCGCCGTGCCGGCGGCCGTCCTCGACCCGAACGCGCCGCTGCCCGATCCCGCGCCCGAACGCGCCGAGGGCGGGTTGAGCGTGCCCAACGTCGTGGCCGTCATCGGCCCCAAGACCGCCCCGGCGGAACTGGTCGACCGGGTGTGGGCCTTCGTCATCAACGCCATGCGGGCGCACCGCGGACCGTGGAACCTCTACGCGCTGGGTCTTGCCCGCCAAGGCTTGCACCACCATGCCGAGAAGATCACCTACAAGCGCGAGCCGACCGTCAAACGCGACGTGCAGCACGTGATGGCCGCCGAGATGCTCGTCGAGCTGCATCGCACCGAGTCCGACGACAGCGGCCAGCAAGCGTACGCGTTCGACATCGCCAAACCGTTCATCTACGCCCGGCTGCGCGACCACTGCGTCTACGCGGTGACCAAGAAGCGGTGGGCCAGGCACGACCGCGACCGCCACAATCTCGACCTCGACGGCTTCGAGCTGCTCCACGAAGCAATGCCCGACGGCAACACTCGCAGCCGCCTGCGCCACGAGCCCGGCCGCGCCGACGCGTACTCGGTCCTGGCCCGCCTGGTCACCCAGACCGCAGGCGAACAGCGCGGACGCCAGATCAGCCAAGCCGACGCCGCGCTGATCGCCTTGACCCACCTGGTCGGCTTCACCCTGGCCGAAGCCGCCGACGCGCTCGGACTACCGCACCCGGCCGCCCGCATGCGCCAGCATCGTGCGGTCAAACTCGTCACCGCGATCCTGGCCCGCGAACGCGCCGAAGACATTGCGGCCCAACGGGATTAGACGCATCGAACGCAGGTCACTGGTCGCCGGAGCCGGACGGGGCTCCGGCGAACCGGTCCCCTCCGACCGACACCCGCTGCAACTGCCACAGCACGTCATACACCATCGCCAGCAGCCGAGACTGCACCTGCGGATCGGGGTCCTCGTCAACGGCGAGAGCGACCTCGTCCCACTCGTCGCCGCACACCCGGATCGTGGTGTCCACCGCGTCCATGGCGAACACCAAGCTCCAGTCCGGGCCGTGAACCAGGACCACCACACCGGCCCCGGTCGCATACACCCGCGTCTCACCGAGGATCGTCGCGACCTGCTCGGTAACCGCCTCCGCCTGCGCGATCACCCGCTGAGCCAGCGGCGACGCGGCAATCGGCACATACTGGCTCGACGCGCCCACTATGTCACCGCCGTGCCCGTAGCGCGCCACATCCGCGCCCGGATACGCCATGGTGTCGGCCAGCCGCTCGGCGAACCTGCGCCGCAACCGCGCGTCCTCGTTCACCCCCGAAGGCGGGGCACCGACTCGCTGGCCGCGCCGCCACACCCGGAAGAAGCCCAGCCCCTCAACATACTCATGGCCCGCCGGGATCTCACCCGCCGGACCAGCCAGGGCCTCCGACGCCGCCCGCATACGCGCAACCGCCGCCTCGATCGTCCAGGCGGGCGCACGGTCGGCGTCAGACATCACCCCCACAGCTTGACACCCCGTCGCTGGACAGGCGAGCCCAACCACCCTTCCCCAGCCCACCGACCACCCGCCAGACACCGCCGGTCAGATCCCACGAGCACCAGTTCGCCGCGCCGCCGGGGGCTCCGTTCGTCCTTACACCAGGGGGCTCCGCTGGGGGCGTCACCGAACGGCAACCCCAACGGCAACCCTTCCGGTGGGCTTGTCAGGTGCTCTACCTGCGTATCCGCCACCGCCACGAACCTGACAAGCAAGATCACCCCAGGCCGACTCCCTACGGGTTTCATCTCTCTCCACGGGGGTGGCGACATAGGGCCGTCGTGGCCCGCCGCTGCATCAGCGGCTCGCTGACCGTTGCGGCTGTCAGCTCCTTCGGCTGTGCGTCCGGGCTCTCGGCTCACCCTCAGCCGGGTACTCGCTTCGCGAAGCAGCGAGACGAGTACCCGCACGAGCCCCTTTCCGGCCGCGTGTCAGGTGCGTGAGCTGCCCGGACGCGACCTGTCAGAGACCGCGAAACAAGATCAACCTATCCCGACTCCCTACGGGTTTCATCTCTCCACGGGGGACGGCGTACAGCCAACTGCGCGACAGGCGGCGTCGCGCCCGCCTGTCGCGGCGACCGGTCGGAAGTCGGAGAGCAGCGGCGGCGAACCGGGCGGACCGTGGTTGGCATATGTGAACGAGCCCACGACTGTTGAGTCGTGGGCTCGTCTGCTGGCTTGGGTACCGGGCGACCACGGGGGAAGTCGCCCGGCAACTGATCAGCGACGCTAGCCGAGCCGTGCCTGTGGTGCAACTGCCTGGCCGGATGAGGCACTGACGGCCGACCGGCTCGGTCAGCCTCGGACGATACCAAGAGCCTCATCTCGAATGCGGATCACGACAGTCAGCGGCAGGTCACACTGTCTCAGCTGTCAGCGGCGCGCGTACGGGCCGAAGGCGCAGCCGTTGTACAGGCACCAGCTCCACAGCCGCACCACGAAGGCCGCCACGATCCACGCCACGACGACGACCGTGAACCAGAGCCGGAAGCGCGGCGAGTGCGGTCAGCGGGCCATCAAGCGGCCTCGTGCCCGGCCGGCGACGACTCGGCCGAGGAGAGGCTTTCGGGCCGGTCGATGTAGAGGCCAAGGTCGGCGTTGGTGGCGTTGAAGAACGCCCGCAGCGCCGCCCGGTAGTGCTCGTTGGGCCAGCGGACCTCGCCGCGTTCCAGCGCGCCGATGTAGTTGGCGTTCATCCCCGCCCACCGAGGAGCGTGACCGGCCGTGGCATACATCGCGTCAAGGATCTCGTTGCAGGCGTCGGCCAGCTCCTGACGTGACAGGACCCGCTCGGAGCCTGAAGGCGAGCGCCGCGCCCGCCGAGCCGATCGCAGCCGATCGTTGGCAGGCCGCGCCAGCCGTGACGACAACGGCACCTCTACGGCCGGGGCGTGCAGGTCTGCGGGGCTTGGTGCGATCAGCATGTCCGGAGGTTCCGTCTCGTTGGTAGCAGGTGGTCGAAGTCGTTGCGGCGCAGGCGAACCGGGCTTCGGCCGGGTTAGTTCGTGGCGGGTGGTGGCGGCTGATCGGGTCCGGCCATCAGCAGGCGGAAGCGGGCTCGCACGCCAAGGGCGACTCGTTCGAGGAGTTCGTCGAGCTGGCGCTGTTCCTCCAGGCGCGGCAGCGGGCCGCGTGGGCTCTCCCAGCCAAGCACAACCTCCACATCGGTCTGCATAGTCGACGCGTCGGGTAGCTCCGGCATGTTGCCATGCCGGAGCCCCCTCAGAACCGTGCGTGCGACTTTCACCGCACACGGCTCAAGCAAGCCCCAAGGGCTCGTCGGCCTGCTGCAAGTCTGTGCCGTCGGCGCGCCATCGCGTCTGACACCGGGTGTGTACGAGGAACAGTGCGGCGTGATCGTCAGGCGAGCCAGGCGGAGCGGCCGTGCCGAGCCATTGCTTGCGCATGGCGTGGCTGACGGCGCGTAGCCATAGCTCCCATTCGGTCGGGTGCTGTGGCTCGTTAGCGGCGAGGAGGAGAAGATCACCACAGATCGGGCAGCGGCCACGCTGCTTTTGCAGCATGACTAGCCGGACGTGGGTGTCGACTCGACGTCGCCGTTGCCGCTTGGCCCAGTATTCGCTCAGCGTCGGGTCGTCCGGGGACGCCGTTCCGCGAACGAGGGTGTGCCGGACGATCTTTGTCCAGGCGAAGCGCAGGACGTAGTGACCGGTATCCCGGTCGCCGAATACCCACGTATCGTTCCTGGTGGGGTGGAACTTGCCGAAGTACCGCTGTTTGATCCAGCCCTTCGACTTCTTCGGGTGGCGGTGCCGTGCCCAGCTGTATGCCAATTTCCAAACGTGCAGATCGAGTGATCTGAACGCTTCCTTGGACACCCCGGTGCGGTAGTAGGCAGCCCAACCTCGGATGAAGGGGTTGAGCTTGGCGATCACCGCTGCGGTCTGCGCTCCCCGCAGGTTGCGCATCTCGGCGGTGAGCCGCTGCCGCGCTCGCCGCATCGCCGCCTTGCTCGGCTTGGTCAGCAGCTTGCCGCGATGGCGTCGGATGGTGAACCCGAGGAAATCGCAGCCGTCATTGAGGTGGACGATGCGCGTCTTGTCCTCGTTGAACGACAACCCCCGGGGCTCCAGCCATGCGGCCAGCTGTTGCTTAGCCTGTTCGACCTGCTCTTTGCTGCGGCACAGCACGAGCAGGTCGTCGGCATACCTGATCAAGACCGGACTCGGGCCGCGCACTGCTCCGGCGTTGCGGCCGGTTTGGTGGTAGCGGACACCGACGGCGGTTTCCATCCCATGCAGAGCAACGTTAAGCAGCAGCGGGCTGATGACGCCCCCTTGAGGCGAACCCTCAACGGTTGGGGCGTACCGGCCCTCGTCCATGACGCCTGCCCGCAGCCATTGAGCGACTATCCCCCGTGCGGGGAAGCCACCAATGCTCGCAAGCAGGTGCTCATGGTTGATGCGATCGAACGCGGCGGTCAGGTCCGCGTCGAGGACCCACAGCTTCTGAGCGTTCTTGCCTCTGGCGACTGCGAAGACGGCCTCGATCGCGTCATGGCAGCCACGTCCGGGCCGGAAGCCGTACGACTTCGGCTCGAACCGTGCCTCCCATTCCGGTTCCAGCGCGTTGACCGCCGCTGCCTGAAGCGCTCGGTCGGCGATCACCGGGATGCCGAGTGGGCGCTTCTTGCCGTTGCTCTTGGGGATATACACCCGTTTGACTGGCCGGGCGCGCCACGACGTACAGCCACGTTGCACCCAGTTGGCCATGTCGGCCTTCACACCGGGAAGCACCACGACCTTGCCGTCCACGCCCGGGGTCTTGCGACCCGCGTTGAGCTCCGTCACCCGGCGCACGCTCACCAGAGCGTTAGACCGGCTGCGCAGCATCAACTTTTGCAGATTACGGACCTTCTTCAGGTCCCCTGCCTTCGATGCCGTGAAGATCCGCTGCCGTAATCGCTGTACATCGGCCTCGGCGTGCCGCCACGAGACGGCAGTCCAATCCAGGTCGATGTCATCAGGTCCGTTCACCTCCACCACAGAGGGCTCGGCGTCCAACTTGTCCATCCGTTCCAGCTCTTCGATAGCGTTTCGTCACAGGCTCACCTGCTCCGCGTCAGCACCCTTTCAGGTTGGGCGTCGCGCCCTATCCGGCCAGTTATGCCGCCTCCCCGGCGAAGGAACCGGGAGTTCGAGGCGGGTTTCCTGCTGCCTTTCGGCGTGCCGGCGTTAGCTTCTCGGAGCATCCTGTTCCCGCTGGAGGTTTGAGCCTCCCTCACGGTCGGCTTACCGATCACTGTCGTGATCGGACTCCATCGGGGTTTCCATGTTGCGCATGTCGCAGAAGCGACCGGGTTGGACGCCCTCTTTTCCCCGGAACGGCGGTGTTCTCCTGACCGGCGATTGGTTCCGATCAGCGCCTGCCGCTTCTCAGCGGCCAGTTCTACAACCCGCTACTGCATCCCACCTGCGGGAATCATTCTTGACGAGGCATCAACGAGGGTTCACTGTTGTTCGTCCGTCCGGTCTTGCCCTCGCCTGTAGCTCCCGGGTGGAACGGGGACCCTTGGGCTTCTACCTCGGGCTTCGCACCTCGCGATTGCTCACGGGGCACGCCAAGGCGGGCACAGGCATTGAACACTTGCCCGAGTTGCGGCACCAGCCTCTACACTGGATATCGAAGTGGTGCGGGCTGGACCTTCTCCGTCAACTCACTGCATACATGCACCTTTCATGTCGCACCCAGTCGTAGAACCCCATCCGCAGTGCGAGCCGCAGCGCCCGGACCTCACGTTGCCTCCAGTGCGCGACGGCGACGAAGCACAGGCAGTCACGGGGGTTCAGGCAGCCGATGGCGATCTCGTGGGCGGCGACGCTCGCGGCGCGGTTGAGGTCGGCGATGCGTTTGAGTTCGGCGACGTGCGGCCACGCCGCCGCCAACCGGCCACCGGTCGTCAGCAGGTGATCGGCGGTGCGCCAGAAGTCGACCGTAAGAAGGCTCTGGCCGGTCTCCGCGCGGCGGATCGTGGACACGCTCTTTCGCATCCGCTCAGCCAGTTGCGGGCGAGAAAGGTTGGCCGCGATGCGATACACCGTGAGGCTTGCCCCCATTGCCTCGCACGCCCGCTGGTAGGTTGTGAAGCTGTCGTGGGCTTTCTGGTCCGGCGTGGCCAGCGGCTCGGCAGACAGCAGACCTTCCGGCCCCGGCGAGTCGGCGTACTGGTCTGCGGCGGCGGCTTGTTCGGTGATCACGATGTTGTCACTCCACGATTCGACGGATGCCGTCCGGTCCGGTCACGATCCGGGTGGCGGGGATCTTGCGCCGCCAGCCGAAGCGACCGAGCGGGTGCGCGGGGTCGACGTCTCGGTCGAGCCAGCGTTGGGCGAGGCTGATCGCCGAGACGATCCCGAAGGCGGTGAACATGGCGGGCATCGCCTTCGTGAGCAGGAACCGGGCGACCTCAGGCGGGCCGAGCAGGGCCGTGCCGAGTCCGAGGACGCCGACCACAGCCAGACCAAGCCCCAGGATGGCGGCCCCATGGTTGGTCCAGCGGCGCAGCGTCGGCTCGTCGTGGCGTGAGTGCACCGCCTGAAAGTCGTCGATGATCTGATCTCGCTGTTCGGAGGGCATGTCCCACGAAAGCCGAGGCGCGTCAGCGGGGATGCCCGAGCGGCAAGTCCAGATCCCGGTCCGGCACCCTGGGCACCACATCGACGCGAACCCCATCAGGTTGTCCCCGCCGGTGTAGACCAGCCGCAACCCGAGACTGCGGCAGCCGGGACACCGCAAAGCTGGCTGGTCGACCGTGCGCGCGTCGGCAGCGGCGTACGCGGCCAGCCAACCCTTCCACAGACGGTCGCTGAGGATGATCCCGCCCGACACCCGCACCCCGCGCGTGCGCCACCAGCGCACGAGGGCCGCACACGGCCGAGGCATGATCGGCTCACGCATCGGCGGCCTCCGCGACGACATGTCCCGCTTCCTCGGCGCTGGTGCTCGGACGCAGCCAGATGGTCAATGCGCGCCGTTCGTCCATTGTGGGCACTACTATCGGCCGTTGGCCGGTGTCTGAATCCGTCGCACGGTCGGCGGGAGGGGCCGGAGTGGCGTCAGCGCCACGGACGATGTAGAAACCCAGCTCGGCATCGGAGGCCGCGCCTAGGACAGCTCGCAGGCCGTCGCGGTACGCGCGTTGCGGCCAGCGGTGTTCCCCCCGCTCGTATTTTCCGACGTGACCTGCGTCCAGTGCCGCATAGCGGATGCCTCGGGCGGCCAGTTCGACGTTGACCAACTCCGCCAGTTCCTGACGCGACAACGGTCGCCCGGACCCTGACGGCGACTGCATCGCCAGCCGTGCCGCCCGCAGCCGGGTATTGGGCTTCCGCTGCAAAGTCATCGTCCCCCTCGCGACACCGCGAGGCAGTCGGTCTGTGCACGCGTGACACCGGCCGACGACAACGCGCTGTCGATCATGTCCAGCACGTCGAGGCTGGGAATGCTCGGTTGAACCGCGCGGACCGCAGTGATCGTGGCCAGCAGCCGAAGAACCTGCATGATCTCGCCGACGTCGAGGCCGGATTGCTGACGCAAACGGCGATGCTCATCGCGTTCGGCCAGTGCGAAGGCGTACAGACGCGTGAGCGCTCCGCCCGCGTTGAGAACGGTGTCACTGCGCTGCGCGAGATCGAGGCTCGGGAACCGCAGCGCGGCCTCAACCTTGGCCACCATGTTGGCGGCCACGAAGACCTCGCCGGCCAGCGCCGCTTGAGAAAGACCGGCCTCGGTGCGGCGGTGGCGAAGCTCAGCGCCGAAGAAGTGCTGCGCCGAACGGTTCGGCTCCAATTGCCGAGGATGTGCAGTCATGAAGGGAAATCCTTATGAGGTAACGGATTGAGCCCGGCGGGCGTGCGTCATCACGCGCCAAGGCCAGGTCCTCGGTGCGGTGGTCTGACGCAGATTCGGGTTGGTGAACGCCCGCCGGGGGCGCGGGCCGGGCAGCCCCGGTGCGTGGGAGCTGCCCGGCGTTCGTGGCGAGCCGTGGGGTGCGTTACGGCCCGGTGATGACGCCTGTCTCGGTCAGGGCGGCGATGCGGCTACGGAGGTAGTTGTCCGTCATGCGCTTGGCGGCGGCGTCCTTCGGCGATTCGGTGGCCGCTCCGTACTGGTACCAGGCTTTGCCCGTGGCGCGGTCGGTGACGACGAAGCGGTCCTTGACGGCGGGGCCACGCACGATGAGGGTGACGGTCTCGGTGTGGGCGGTCACGGAGTGGATCATGCTGTGATGCAGGGTATATGCATCGCCCGGCTCTTCGATGCGGACCTGGCGGGCGGTCAGGGCGGACACGTCGATTTCGTCGGTGAAGTCGTGGTCAGTTCCGTACAGGACGTGGGTGTAGGAGCCGGTCAAGATGTGGCTGGTGTAGGTCCAGCGGTGGTTGTGCGGTCGGTCGAAGTAGCCGTCCAGGAAGACATGCAGGCGCAGCCGCCATCCGGTGGGGTCGTCGTGCAGGATGATCTTGTCGAGGATGTCGTAGTGCTCGCACAGTCTTGACAGGTCGGGGTTGTCCGCTACGGCGCGCGTCAGTTCGCCGAGCAGGTGCCGGTCGGCGGCAAGCTGGTCGAGGACTTCGGTGGACGCGGCCGTGACGGCGGTCAGGTCGGTCCAGTCCAGGTCGGTCAGCGGAGTGAACAGATCGGGCGGGGCCAGGGTGGTCATGACAGTGCCTCCTCGGTGAGTTCGGCGGTGGTTCGCTGATGGGGCAAGGAGATGGCGGCGCAGTGGGCGGTTCCGGCGTGGCAGGCGGCGCGGACGGCTTGTTGGACCGTCGCACCGGTGAGGTACGCGTGGGCGAGGCCGCCGGAGAAGGCCGCGCCTGCGCCGTGGGTGTGACGGATCTCGGCCGTGGGCGCCTCTATCCAAAACGCTGCGGCGGCGGTGTAGCCGAGCGCGCCGAGGCTGCCGAGCGTGACTACGACGGTTTCGGGCTGCAAGCGCGCGTACAGCTCGGAGGCGAGCGCTTGGGCGTGGCCGGCGTCGCGTTCGTCGAGGTTGGTCTGTACGAAGGCGATGGGGCGGCGGGAGGCGGCCTCGGCGATGGCGTCCGACAGCGGGTCGCCGCCGAGGTTGAGCAGCAGCGGGGCTCGGCTGGCGGTGATCGCGGTGGCGGCCGGGTCGTCGAGGACTCGGTAGCAGTCGATGTAGACGAGGCGGGCGGTGGTCAGTGGGGTCAGGTCGACGGCGGCGAGTTGTTCGACGGCGTTGCCGAGCCATGCGAACCAGGTTCGGGTTCCGGCGTGGTCGGTGACGATGGTCAGCTGTGGGGTGCCGAGCCCCGGGGTCGTGCTGGGGATGGCATGGTGGGTGACGCCCGCCGTGTCGAGCGTGTCGAGGACGGCTTGTCCGGCGGGGTCGAGGCTGACGCGGTTGCTGACCAGGTGGGCGGTGGACCCGAGCCGCCGCGCGGTGAGCGCGGCGATCGGGGCGTCTCCGGCCAGCGACGGGAAGACCTGGTCCACCTGCGCGCCGGTGTTGGCGGCGGGGTAGGCGGCCACGGTCTTGACTTGCGCGTAGGCGAGGTAGCCGAAGCAGGCCAGGTCCGGTCCTCCCGTCGCTGGCGTGAGCACTATGACCAGCCGCCTTCGCTGTAGGTCTGCCCGGCTGCGATGTGCCGAAGCGCGGTGGCGATGTAGGGCACGATCTCGGCGGTCGGGTCGGCGGGGTCGACGAACGACCATCCGGCGCACTTGTCAGGCTCGGTGTTGGTGATCTCGCCGGACCAGTCGGTGGCCTCGAAGAACAGGGCCACCCGGCCCGCCGTGGTGCGGTGGTGCATCAGGTGGGCCAGTCGGAGGTTGCCGGTCTTGACCAGCACGCCGATCTCTTCCTCGGCTTCGCGGGCGGTACCGGCGGTCGCGGATTCGCCGTCTTCGAGGTGGCCGGACGGCAAGCCGAGCTGTCCATCGGCCCATCCGGTGTTCTGGCGCTTTCCGAACAACACCCGGCCCTGCTCGTCGCGCAGGATCAGGTGCAGGTCGACGAATGAGGTGTAGCGGGCCATCACAGCTCCTCGTTGGTGATCATCGTGGGTGGGCGTACGCCCTGGCCGCCCAACATTCTCGGCGGTCGATCATGAAATGGCTGGGAGGCCGGTGGGCACGTCGGCTTTCCACAGGCGGCAGACCGGCACGATGTCCGGCTCGGCGGCGCAGGATGCGGAGCCCATGACCAGTTCCTCGGCGGGGCAGCCGCCCATGCACGAGCCGGAGATCTTGCACGAGCCGCACGACGCCGACCGCAGCACCTTCGTGAACAGGTCGAACTCGTTGGCCTCCTTGTTGAGCACAACCTGTCCGTCGATCATGTTCGCGAAGTGCAGGTCGGTGTCGAACAGGAAGCTGCACACGTACGCGCGGCCGTCCGGGAAGATCGAGATCCGGTCCAGGGTGCGGCCGATGCAGCCCCGGTAGCCATCGGCGGCGTATCCGGCCATCCGCTCGCGGCGGGCGTAGGTCGGCTGGTACCAGATCCTCGTCTTGTGGTCCGAGCCGACTTGCTCCAGGTGTTCGTAGAAGTCGATCCACTCGGCCGGGCTGATGCCCCACTCGGCCGCGCCGTGCCCGGAGCCGATGACGGAGAACACGTGGAACTTGACCAGCGACGCTCCGAGGTCGTCGGCGATGTCGAGGAGGTTCAGACAGTCGCCGAGGTTGGCCTTGTTGACGGTGCAGATGATGCGGGTGTCGAAGCCGCGCTCGCACAACGTGGCGACGGTCTTGAGTGCTTGGTCGAAGGTGCCCTTACCGCGGACCTGGTCGTGGCTGGCGGCGCTGCCTCCGTCGAGGCTGATCTGCACGTAGGAGAAGTCTTCCGGTTCCATCTGGGCGAACTTCTTCGCCGCCGGCCCCAGGCCGTTGCTCGTGGTGATGACGTGCTCATAGCCGAGGGCCTTGGCGTTGCGGATGATCGGGATGTAGTCCGGGTGAAGGGTCGGCTCGCCGCCGAGGATGGTCAGCTTGGAGCCGCCCATCTGCCGCCAGGTCGTCAGCGTGTTCATCACCGCCTCGTAGGGCATCTTCAGCGCCCGTTCCAGCCGTTCGCCCATGTAGCAGTGCTCGCAGCGCAGTTGACATGCTTCGGTGATGTACAGGTAGACGTTGCGGAACCGCCCGTAGGGGATCTTGTCGACCCGCTCGGGCGTGGTGTCGTGGGCGGAGGCGGGCAGGCGGGCGTTGCCGTACGCGTCGGCGACCGCTGCTCGGTCGCGGCGCAGGGTCGGCATCGGTAGGGCGGTGGTGGTCACGGCTGTCTCCCTCGGGGCTGGGTGGCGGTGGTGAGCAGGTGCGAGAGCACGGCGTTGACGCTGCTTCGGACGGCGGTCAGGTCGTCGTCGGCGCTGACGGTGCGATGCTCGATGGCGTGGTCGGCGGCCGATTCGGCGATCTCGGGCCGGTTGGCCAGATAGCGGGCCATCCGCAGTCCGTGAAGGCGTGGCACGTCGCTGGTGCGGCGTATCAAGGCGGCTCGGCAGGACGAGCACAGCTCTGGGTCGTCGGTGGCCGGTTCCGCTGGAGCGTGCGGATCAGGTCCGCAGGCCGGGCACACGCGACGCTCGGCCACGCGTGCGACGGCGGTCGCAGCGGTCGCGGTCAGTTCCAGCAGCGCCAGCCTCCGACCGGCCTGTCCGGCGATCTCTGCGAGCAGGTTCAGTTGCCCGGCGGTGCCAGGGAAGTTGTCCAGCAGCACCACGGGATCGGCGGCGTACGCGCTGCCGAGGAATGCGGCGATCAGGACTCGCCGCACGGCCTCCAGGCTCACCCAGCCCAGTGGGTCTGGGCTGGGAGCCAGTCCGGCCAGTAGCCCCGGGCGGGCGCGGATCGTCTCGCGAAGCCGGAACACCGGTGCGCCATTCGCGCGGGCGAGCCCGCGCACGATGGTGGACTTTCCGGCCCCCGGTGGACCGATCACGGCGACGAGCACGGGGCCGCCCGGGCTGCTGTCGCGGCTCGGTACGTCATGATCGATCGCGACGTTGGTGCTCATGACGATCCCGTCCGGGCGTGGGTGCGGCTGCCCGCGCGGTACGCAGCTCCGCGCGGGCAGCCTCCCGACCCGAGGCTTTTCGGCGACGGATCGGGTCGTCGTGTCGTGCTGGTCAGACCGCCGAACGGCCGAAGCCGTTGAAAGAGCCGCGATCGGCCAGCAGCGCCATCGGCTGTCGCCGAGGCAGCACGCCCGTACCGAGCAGGGCGGCGTAGGCCAGATTGCGCTGAGGGCAGGGCTCGAACTCGCGGCAGGCGGCGCACCGGCCCGAGGCGTCGCTGACCAGATGGTTGGCGATTACTGCCAGCGCCGCGTTCGGTCCGCGTAGCGCTTGTGCCGACACTTCGCCACGAACAGCCGTTGTCATGACGCATTCCGTCCTCCCTGGATAGCTGGCGGACGAGCGAGCACCACGCCGTCCTCCGTGCCGCGCAGAATGCCGGCCAAGGTGTGCTCGCCTTGCCGGTTGAGCCTGAGCGCCAACGAGTGTTGGCGTGCGAAGACCTCGATCTCCATCAGGTGCTCACCGAGCAACAGCAGCAGCATCGTGCGTAGCCTGTTGACCGAGACGTCCGGCAGTAGCCGCGCCAGATCCGATATGGTCCAGACGCGGTGCGGCTGCGAGAGCAGCGTGGCGTAGGTACGTCGCGTCTCGTCCGATTGCACGTGAAGTGCCTGCGGCGCAATGGTATTCATGACTGCGCACCCCCGGATGTGTCGTCGGTGAGGACGCCACGCGCCCACGCCGCTTGCGGGCACGGCCACCAGGCCGCGCGGCCTGCGAAGCCCATGCAGCCCAGACACAGGCCGCCTGTTTCGGACTCCGCCCGATGGATCGTGAGGGTTGTTCGGGCCTCGTCGGCCTCGCGCACGTCGGCGGCCTTGACCACGATTACGACCATGGCCCGGTCCTCACGTCGAGGGCGAGGATCTCGTTCTCCGAGCGTCCGGCGGCGGTGAGGACCGCCCAGGCCCACTCGTGCGTCTTGCACGGGAACCGGCCGTGACAGTTGTTGCAGCGGCGCGCTTCGGGCCATTCGATCGGGCAGTGTGTGCGGATCACGTGCTCGGCGTTGGAGACATCGGACGCTGTGGGTGTCATGTCATCGACCTCCTCACCCGTGACGGCTCGTCCGCTGACGGCGCTGACAGCGGCCCGTGAAGCTGGGGAAACTGAACGTAGGCGCCCGGCTGTCGATGGACCGGGAAATTCCGTACCGGGTCCGCCGGGCTGCATCAGCGTGGCTCGATCGTTACGGACGGTAGAAGTCCAGTGACCGGACATTCACCGGCGTTGCCTGGTCATTCGCCGGACATTTGTGATCACCGCTTGTTGGACGGTTCGCAAACGCCCTACCGTGACATTTGGGAACCCCGCCCCAGACAGGATGTGCAGGCGCTATGGACGAGCCCCCCACGCTGCTCGCGGTGCTGATCGCCAAGAGCGAGAACACATACGCCGAGATCGTGGAAGGCTTCCGTAGTTGTGCTCGCGAGCACGGCGAGGACGCCGAGATCACTGAGCGCACCTTGCGTCGGTGGATGTCGGGTGACATCCGGCTGCCCCGCCCGGCGCAGCGGCGAGTCGCACGGCTGTATTGGGGCTTCCCGATGAGCGAACTCCTCGCCCCTGCCCGGCCCGAGGAGCTGATCTCGCCTGCGGACGGCACCTTCCCCGTGACGCCAAGCGAGCTGCTGTCCCACCACCCACTCGACCAGCGGGCAGAACGGCTGGACTCGGGCCAACCCCTGGAAAGGCAGATGGCAATGTCCACTCGCCGCGCTGCGCGGTTCACCACCTTCGCTGAGTCCACCAACATCGGACCCGAAGCTCTCGACGAGATCCGCGACGAGATGGTTGACCTCGCCAACGCCTACATCCGCGAACCGCTCACCGAGATCATGGGTCCACTGGTCGGGCTGCAAGAGGTCGTGTTCACCCTCCTGGAGGGCAAGCAGCGGCCGACGCAGAGCCGGGACCTGTACGTCGTGGCGAGCGTCGTGTCGGGCATGCTGGCCAAGGCCAGCCATGACCTCGGCCGGTCGCGGGAGGCGATGACGCAGGCGCGCACGATGTTCGTCTGCGCCGACAACGCCGATCACCTTCCGCTTCGCGCGTGGGCGCGCGGCCTGCAAAGCCTGATCGCGTTCTGGGCTGGTCGCCACGAGGAGGCCGTGCATTATGCCCAACGTGGCGCGGCGCTGTCGGAGGGCCACGCCGGAACCGTCGCCGCATGGCTGCCGTCGCTGGAAGGCCGTGCCCTGGCCCAGCTCGGCCGTGCCGATGCCGCCCGTGATGCCGTTCGCCGCGCCACCGACCTTCGCGAGCGCGTCTCGTTGGACGACTTGGACCAGGTCGGCGGCTTGTTCACGTTCCCGCAGGCCAAACAGCACTACTATGCGGCTGGCGCGTACGTGTTCCTCGCCGACGACGACGCGGACACAGCGGCCGAGTCCGAAGCGCTCTCCGCACTGGACCTGTTCGAGAATGGCGTGCCTCAGTACCGCTCGTTTAGCGACGAGGCCGGCGCCCGCGCCGAACTGGCCCTCGCACGGGTCCACCGCAACGAACTCGACGGCGCGCAGGAAGCCATTGCCGAGGTGCTGAACCTTGACCCGGCCCGCCGCATCGGCGGCGTCATCCCCAGTGCCGCCCGCGTGCACTCGGCGCTGAGCCACCGCCAGTACGCCGCGTCGCCGCTGGCCCGCAGCATGCGCGAGCAGATTGAGGCGTTCAGCCGCGTCCCCGCCGCTGCGATCACCGCCTAACGCCGCACTATGGTTGCGGCATGTACCCGGTGAACCTCGACGGCCCCCGTGTCCACCTTCGCGAGTTCGAGATCGGCGACCTCGACGCGTGCATGCAGGTCGTCGGCGACCCCGAGGTCACCTGGCATCTGAGCTTCAACACCCGCGACCGCGACCAGCAAGGCGCGCTGCTGACCGCCGACGTCGAACGGGCGAAGACCGATCCCCGCCCGGACTACTACCTGGCCATCACCGAGAAACCCTCCGGGCAATTGATCGGCTTCGCGCGCATCGGACTGCTCGCCCACCGCGCGGGCGAACTCGGCTACGCGCTGCGCAAGGACCGCTGGCGCAGCGGTCTGACGACCGAAGCCGCATCCCTGATGCTCGACTTCGCATTCGGGCCACTCGAACTGCACCGCGTCCAGGCGGCATGCGGCCCCGACAACCTCGGATCACAGGCGGTACTCGACAAGCTCGGCTTCAGCCGCGAAGGGCGCATGCGCGACCACGTCCACACCAACGGCGCGTGGCGCGACTCCATCCTGTATTCGATCCTCGACACGGAATGGCCCAACGCGTCACGCGGGTGACAATCGCAGCCTGCCGATTGCCAGCCCACGGGCCGGACCGGGAAAATTCTTACCGGGTACCGCCGACCGGATCGGGCATGGTGATCGCATGCGGGGCATGACCGACGACATGACCATCGGCCAGCGGGTGGCGTTCTACCGTCGCCGACGCGGTCTGTCGCAAGAGGTGCTGGCCGGACTCGTCGGACGCACCGTCGAATGGCTGCGCAAGGTCGAGAACAACCGCGCCGACCTCGACCGGCTCTCGGTACTGCGCAGCCTCGCAACGGCCCTGGACGTGTCGCTCGGCGACATCATCGGAGAGCCCGGCCTGTTCGACTGGTCCGACGAGTCCGGGCATGAGACCATCCCCGCACTTCGCGCCGCCCTGCGCGACTACCGCCACCTCAGCCCCGCACTCGCCCGTACCGGCGGAGACGACCCGCCCTCGCTGGACCGCCTCGAACGAGCCAACGCCGACCTGTGGACCAGCTACCAGCGTTCCCGCTACGGCGACCTCGCCCGAAAGCTGCCACTGCTCATCGGCGAGTGCCTGACCGCCGAGCGTGCCCTCGACGGCGATGACGGCCGACGCGCCAGTGAGCTCACCGCGTACGTGCACCACGTGGCGACCCTCTTTCTGACCAAACTAGGCGAGACCGACCTCGCCTGGATCGCCGCCAGCCGCGGACTTGCCGCAGCGAACGCCAGCGGAGACCACGTCGCCATCGGCTCCCTCAGCCGCGCCGCCGCCCACGCCCTGACCTCCAACGGCGAGTACCGCCAGGCCCGCGAAGTCGGCACCGCCGCCGCTGTGTACCTGCACAGTTCCTCGGCGAGCCCACACCGCAACTGCTGTCGGTCTACGGAACGCTGCACCTCATGTGCGCGCTGTCGGCCGCTCGCGACGATGACCGCCAGACCGCCCGGACTCACCTAGCTGAGGCCGGGGACTCGGCTAAACGACTCGGAGCCGACGCCAACCACGTCTGGACCGCGTTCGGGCCAACCAACGTCACCATCCATCAAGTCTGTGTGGCGCTGGAGGTCGGCGACGTGCAACGAGCCATCGTCCTCGGACCTGGACTCGACACCAGTCACCTGCCCGTCGAGCGGCGCGTACGGCACGCAATCGAAGTCGCACGCGCATACATCCGGTACAACCGCGTCGACGAGGCATTGACCGAACTACTCAACGCCGAGCAGATCGCACCCGAGCAGGTCAGATACCACCGGCTCTCGCGCATGATCGTGCGAGACATCCTCAACCGTCCGCGCCCGCCCCGGCTCGCCCTCGACCTCGCGCAACGCATGGGCGTACGAAGCTCGCCGCCCCAGTGGTGACTACACCAGACGGCTCACATACCCGGCGGCCACAAGCCGCTCGAACGCCTGCTTGACCTCCTCGGGCATCGGCTGCGCAATTGCGAAGCCGCGTTCAGCGTAGACCCCGATGCGCTGCGTGTCACCCACGAGCATGTCCACGACCTTCTTCATGTCGCCGATGCTGGCCACATAGTCATCCAGCGACAACGGCCGCGAATAGCAGATCACCTGGACCTCGGGCCACAGCTTCTTGCACGTCGCGTACGCCCTGCGCTGCTGATACGGACGCGACATCAACAGCACAGAGGACACGTTCACGCCCTGGTCCTCCAACAGCGCCCGCGAGAACTTGATGTTCTGCTCAGTGTTCGTCGCAGTCGTGTCGATCAAGATAGCGTCGGCGGGAACGCCGTGCTCAATCGCGTAATCCCGGTACGCCACCGCCTCGCCCTGCGGGAACCGCTCGATCGTGGTTGGCGCGTTCGCTCCGGTGAACACCAGCCATGGATACATACCAGCATGGAACAGCTCGGTTGCGACGATCGCAACGCCAAGGTCATGACTGCCGAGCCCGATGCCCGCATCGCACGGCCGCAGCTCGTGCCCCATGTTGTGGTAGGCCCACAGCACCTCGACATCCGACCTGATCGCGTTTGGCAGCATGCCTACAGCCTACGGAAGGCCAGAGAGCCGACTCGTCAACCCCGTGCCAGAAGCGCCAAGCGCGAAGGGGCGGGTATCGCCGCCGCGATACCCGCCCCTCGTAGGAGGAGTGCTACTGCCCAGGGCCGTCAGGCCGTGCCGCCCCGACTGCGACACCGTTGATGCGGAGTTGCCGAACAAGGCCGCTGGCCCGCTCGTTGGAGACCGTGTGGCCCGCGTCCCGAAGACGAGCGGCGAGGACGTCACGGCTGAGCGGCGTTCCTTCCTCTGTCAGTGCGACCTGGATGGCGCGGGCGGCTTCCTCCAGCGCCGTCCGGTCCGTCCGTCCGGTACGCGCGCCGTCCACGTTTCCCGTCCGGCGTGCTCGGCGGACCGGACGACGGTCCTGGGCCGGAGCCTCGGCGTCCGCTGTATGCGGCCCGTCCGTCCGACTCTTGTCCCGATCTTCGTCCGCAAACGCCGCTGGCCGTTCGGCCGAGGCAGTGACGATCACGGGCGGCTCGATCGGCGCGAGCCTTTCCGGGACGCCGCGACTACCGTTCGTGTCCTGCCCGTGGACCTGCACCCCCGACAGCGTCGCGGTAGCCGCACTGGCAGGATGCTCCAACAGTCCGAACAGCAGCTTGACCGCCAGGAGTAGGGCGAATGCGGGCCAGCCGGAGACCGCGCGGCCGATCCAGTCGGAGCCGCCAACGGCGATGTTGGCGGCGAAGCTCGCCCCTGTTCCCGCGACGAGTGCGGCCCATGGCAGGCGTCCGGAGCGCCGTCCGGCTCGCTTGTCGGCGAGCAGGACGAGCGAGGCCACGATCTCGATGCCGTCCACAGACAGCGGGAACATGTGGCCGCGCCAGCCGGTCTCGCCGTGCAGGTGGGCCAGCTCCGTCATGTGGCTGTAGGAGATGGCTCCGGCGATCCCAGCGAGGCCGACGACGGTCACGCCGGCGGCTGCCTTGATGGCGGCGTCGACTCGATTCATGGGCCGGTCACCTCCTTGTCGGGGTGAGCGGCGCGGAAGGCGTTCAGGTACTCGGTTATCTCGATCTTCTTGTCGGCCGAGGCGCGGGCCGCGAGGCCGCCGAGTGCCTGTGACAGCTCGCCGATCAGGTCGGCGGGGACGTAGGCCGTGCCGCCGACCGCCACGTGACGGGAGTTGATCAGGCCCGTCCACTCGATCTTGATGTAGACCTCGGTGAGCCAATCGGCGTGGGGCATGTGGAGTTGGGCGGTGACTGTGACGGGGAACGGGCCGCCACGTTCCAGCGGCATGACGACGGGGGTTCCCTGGTGGGATTCGCCGGTCGCGCGGTCCGGCGTGGCGGTGCATTCCCGCTGGTTACACCACTCAGGATGGCGGATGATCTTGGCGTCAGATTTGTTCTGGCTTTTTTCGCTCATTGACTACCGTCAAGAGTCAGACGTCGTACGCGATCACGGCGCTACGCCGGCTGCTCCCCGAGTACGCGAAGGAGACCCGGTGAACGACCAGCAGCTCACCACCCTGTTCGCCGAATCGGACCTGAGCGGGCAGCCCGACCTGCCGCCGGATTACCTTCCGGGGTTGCTGACCAAGGCGCGCCGGTCGGCCCGGCAGCGCCGCTTCGTGACGATGCTCGTCGCGGCGGCCGCCGTCCTCGTCGTCCTCGGATTGACCGTGGTGATCCGTCCACATGCGACCGGACTGCCGCCTGCCGGCCGAACCCCCGGTACGCCGACCATCCCGGACCGCATCGCGCCGTACTCCCGCCTCACCAGCGACGTGTCGGCGAGCCCGCCCGGCCGCGCACTCATGATCTACGAGTACGGCAACGGCGAGTTGTTCAACGAATGGCAGTCGCTCGCGTTGAGCGCGGACGGCGATGTCTACCGGCAGCTCGGCGCGGTCGCCGACGGTCGCCAATGGCTGCTGTCGCCGGACGGCCGGACGGTGATCCTCGCCGAGTCGAGGCGAGCCACTTCCGCGCTGACGCTGCTGGACCTCACGACGGCCAAGGTACGCGAAGTCCCCCTGCCCGGGCCGATGGGCGTCGTGCTGCTCGCCGTCTCGGCGGACGGCCGGAAGGTGGCGTACTCGACGGCGCCGTTGCCCGACGACATGAGTGCGGGCAACTCCATCGAGTTCCAGAACGCCCAGCTCGGCAAGCTGTCCATTGTCGACCTGTCAACCGGCGAGATCATGGCCGTTCCGGACTTCCAGCCGGTGGTGGCGGCCGCGTTCGCGCCGGACGGCCAGCGGCTGGCTTTCCAGGCCAAGCGGAAGATCTGGATCATGACGCTGGGCGGACGCCTGGAGACGCCGGTCGACGTTCCCGAGGGCTGGGGCATGGCGCCGCAGAACGCCTGGTCGGTGGACGGCACCCGGCTGGCGACCACGCAGTGGCGGACCGAGCTGGGGCAGACCCGGGACGACACGACCTTGAGCGTGTACGTCGTGGACTCCTGGTACGGGTACGGCGTCGTCGACCTGGCCACCGGCCGGCATCGGAAGATCAACGCCGACACCGACACCTTCCTCGGATGGCGCGACCGGGACCACACGATCGTGTTCACGCCCAGCGGCGCGGACAACGGGGGCGACGAGATCGCCGAGGTCACCCTCGACAGCGGTACGCGTACCAGCCTGGCCAGGTTCGACGCCGGGAAGAGTTGCGAGCTGGGCACGCAGACCTGTCAGACCTATCGGCTGACCGTCGCGGCGGGGCTGCTGCCCGACCTGACGGCTCGTCCGGCCGGCACTCCGCATCGGGGGCCGTGGCCGACCTGGGCCTGGCTCGTGGTGGGCATCCCGCTGCTGCTCGTCGCCCTGATCATCGCGTTCGCCGTCCCTCGGATCCGCCGCGCCCGGCGTCGGCGCGCTCAGGCTCCGCCGACTCAGCTCCCGCCGACTCAGTTCCCGTCGACTCAGCAACCGCCGACTCAGCTCCCGCCGACTCCGGAACCGCCGACGCCGCACCCGTCCGCAGAGTGATCGTCAGCTCAGTGAGTCGTCGGCTCAGTTAGTCGTCAGCTCAGTGAGTCGTCAGCTCAGTGAGTCGTCGGCTCGGTGGTTGTCGGCTCAGCGAGCGTCGGCGGCGGTGTTGTCCACTGTGTACGCCGCGCGGTCGAAGTCGGCGGGGTGGCCGTGTCCGTTCAGGTCCCACACCCACAGCCCGGCGAACGCGCCGGTGAACCCGAGCGACCGGATCTGGTCTCCGTCGAACTCCACCACGTGTTCGTCGGAGACCACGGTCGCGTCGAGCACCGGACCGATGCGCTGCCACTCCGTCTCGGTGGCGTACCAGCAGGTCAGCTCGGCGTCGTCGAAGCGCAGCCGGAGCTGGACCGGGTCGGGACCAGCGACGGCGACGGTCTCGGTGTGCACGGTGAGCCGACCCTGATCCCGCGTGGCCACGCGCAGTACGCGGGACCCGTCGTCGTCCGCCGTCAGGTACGCGAAATGCCAGTTGCGCGTGTTGTAGTACGCCGTCAGCCCGGCGAGCTGCTGGAACGCCGTCGGCTGGAAGTCGACGACGGCCTCGAAGGTGGCTTTCGGCGCGGTGACGCGCCGGGCGACGAGGCTCGGCCCGACCAGGCTCTGCGGCGACCGGCCGCCGCGGATCCGCAGGTGTGACGGCCGTTCGGTCAGCGACAGCCAGCTCGGATCGGGAAGGCGGCGCAGCGTCGACCACTGTGGACCCAACCTGTCCGCGTCGAAGTCGTCGAGGTCGTCCACCTCCAGGGGATCCGGCTCGGTGGTGGGAGAAGCCGCCGGGGGATTCGGTTCGGCGGCGGGAGAAGCCGCCGGGACAGCCCGTTCGGCGGCCGGAGAGACCGTCAGGGGTGGGAGGCCGCCCGCGACGACCGGCCACCCGTCGTCCGTCCACTCCACCCGGGCGAGGGCGGTCTCGCGGCCGAGGATGCACGGGCCGTGGACGCCGATCGGCCGGGCGACCAGGTACGCCAGCCACCATTCGCCGTCGGCGGCCGGCACGAGGCTGCCGTGCCCGGCCTTCTGCAGCGGCCAGTCCGGGCGGTGCTTCGCCGTGAGCAGCGGGCTGTTCGGGTCGCGTTCGTAGGGGCCGGTGAGCGTACGCGAGCGGGCGACGGTCACCTGGTGTTCCCAGCTGGTGCCGCCGTCGGCGGTGATCAGGTAGTACCAGTCGCCGCGCCGATACAGGTTCGGCCCTTCGATCCAGCCGGCCTTCGGCGGAAGCTGGATGCGTTGCGGCGTACCGACGAGACGCCGGTCGGCCCGGTCGTAGCGGGTCGCCTCCAGCCCGGCCGAGCCGCCGTACCCGGGCCGCCAGTCGTGCACGAGATTGATGAGCCAGCTCTCGTCGCCGTCGTGGAACAGGGACGCGTCGAAGCCGCGCGCGTGCAGCAGCACCGGCTCCGACCACGGCCCCTCGATCGCGGGTGCGGTGACGAGGTGGTTCGGGCCGTCGGTGAAGCCGCCCGCGTACGTGGAGATGTTGCTGTAGACGAGATGGAACAGGCCGTCGGCGTACGTGAGATTCGGCGCCCACACACCGCCGGAGTCCGGGCAGCCGGTCAGGTCCAGCAGCCGGGGCTCGTCGAGGATGCCGCCGATCGCCTGCCAGCGCACGAGATCACGCGAGTGGTGCACACGCACGCCCGGGTACCACTCGAAGGTCGACGTCGCGAGGTAGTAGTCGTCGCCCACGCGGAGGATGGAGGGATCAGGGTGCGATCCGGGCAGCACAGGATTGGTCGATCTCGGCACGCGTCGAGCGTACTGGCCCCGGCCGGGCGGCCGGCCCGGCCGGGGAGCGCCATGTCAGACCGGGGTTCCGGGCCGGCGGGAGCGGGCCAGGGCCAGCCCGCCGAGCACCGTCGCGACCAGGCCGATCGCGAGGGCGGCCCAGCCGCCGACGACGCCATAGCCAGTTCCGGGTCCGCCCTTGGCCAGGCCCACCACGAACCCGCCCACGATCAGGCCCGCGGCTCCGGTGGCGAGGGCCAGCATCGCGCGGCGGCGGGCCGCGGCCGGGCGGATCAGCGCGAGGACGCCCAGCACCACGCCGGCCAATGCCAGGAACGCGGCCGCGGTGCCGAAGAGTCGTCCGGTCGTCAACGTGTACGCCGCCACAGCGGCCGTCGTCTGAGTGTTCATGGTGGGAGCATCACGCCACGGCACGGTCCCGTCATCCGGCGTACGCAGGCGCAGCGCACTGCGGCACCGGCGGCAGCCGCCTGCCGCGTACGCGGTAGTGATCCGATCGGCTACCGCGTACGCAGTAGTGGGGAGGTGCTTCGCGCGGAGGGTTCGCCGGCGGGAACCTCCGGCTACGCTGCGCGCATGGGTACCCGACGCGCTCGTGTCCCGGCCGGGGTCACCGACGGGGCGATCGCGGCCGGGGTCGCCGTGACTCTGCTGATCGCGGGCCTGTCCGTCGATCGCCCCGCCCACTACGCGGAGTACGCCGGGCTGGCCTACGCGCTGCTGGCTATCAGCGGCCTCGTCCTCTTCTTCCGCCGCCGGAATCCGATCGCCGTCCTCGTCCTGACCGGGTTGTGCGCGCTGGGCTACCAGGCGCTCCAAGTCGACGTGGCCGCCGTCGCGTTCCTGTTCGCGGTGTACGCGGCCGTCCGTGCCGGTCACCGTCTCGTGACCGTCGTCGCGGCGGTGCTGATGCTGATCACGCTGCCGATCGCCGTCCTGCTCACGTCGCCGGAGATGCCGGTGCGGGCCGCGCTGGCCCATTCGCGGGGCGCACTGGAGATCGCGTGGATCGTCGCCGCTTTCGCAGCCGGTGAAGCATTGCGCCAAGCCGAGGCACGCGCGGACGAAGCCGAGCGTACGCGCGAGGAGGCGGCGTTGCGCCGGGCGAACCAGGAGCGGCTGCACATCGCACGGGAGCTGCACGATTCGCTGACCCATCAGATCTCGGTCATCACCGTGCAGGCCACCGTCGCCGTCCACCTCGCCCGGAAACGGGGTGAAGCGGTGCCCGACGCGCTCGTGGCGATCGAGCAGGCCGGGCGGGAGGCGGCCCGGGAGCTGCGGGCGACCCTGGAAGCGTTGCGGGACGACGGAAAGGTGTCGGCGCACGGCCTCGATCAGGTTCCCGAACTGGTGGAACGCGCCCGGACGGGCGGGCTCCTGGCGACGCTGACCGTCGAGGGGCAGCCGCAGAGCCTGCCGGTGGCGGTCGACCGGACGGCGTACCGGATCGTGCAGGAGTCGCTGACCAACGTCGCCCGGCACGCCGGCGCGGCCACCGCCTCGGTACGCATCGGCTACCGGCCGGGCGCCCTCGCGATCCAGGTCGACGACGACGGCAGTGCCGTGCCGGCGGCCCCGCCGACGCCCGGCGTCGGATTGCTCGGTATGCGCGAACGGGTCAGCGCGCTCGGTGGGCGGCTGCGGGCCGAACCCCGCGTCGAAGGCGGGTTCACCGTCGAGGCCGAGCTTCCGGTGGATCACGCCGCATGAGGGGGCCGGCATGATCCGCGTACTGCTGGCCGACGACCAGCCGCTGATCCGAAGTGGATTCCGGGCGCTGCTGGAGGCCGAGGAGGACATCGAGGTCGTCGCCGAGGCGGCGAACGGGATCGAGACGCTGGCACTGGTCCGGCAGTGGCTGCCCGACATCGCCCTCGTCGACGTGCAGATGCCGGGGATGGACGGCATCGAGGTGACCGGCCGGATCGCCGCCGACCCGGCCCTGGCCGGGGTGCACGTCGTCATCCTGACCAACTACGGCCGGGACGAGTACGTGTTCACCGCGTTGCGGGCCGGGGCGGCCGGATTCCTCGTCAAAGACATCGAACCTGAGGACTTCCTGCACTCCGTACGCGTCGCCGCCCGGGGTGACGCGCTGCTGGCCCCGTCGATCACTCGTCGGCTGATCGACCGGTACGTCACCGAACCGCCTCGGCAGGCCGCCGAGGCGACGCTGACCTGGCTGACCAACCGGGAGCGGGAGGCGGTCGTCCTCGTGGCGAAAGGGCTGTCCAACGACGAGATCGCCGCCCGGATGGCGATCAGCCCGGTGACCGCGAAGACCCACGTCAACCGGGCCATGACGAAGCTGCACGCGCGCGACCGCGCCCAGCTCGTGATCATCGCGTACGAGACGGGGCTGGTGACCCCGCGCACCGCTTAGGGCCACTTGTATTTAGCGGAGGTCGTCGCCACGACAGCTTCGAGTAGCCCGCCGGATCGGCGGCGCTCAGAACGGCGCTCAGAACGGCGCTCAGAACTGGGCCGGCTCAGAAGGTCGCGCGTTCGTGGCTGCGGGGGTCGTCGACCATCCGCCGGTCGTAGACGCCGCCCTCGCGGGCGACCGCGCGCCACGGGCGGGCGGCGTGCAGGGGGAAGTGGAGCCGGGGATCGCTGTCGTCGAGGTCCACGCAGACCAGGTCCGACAGGCCGGACCGGTTGCCGGTCGCCAGCCAGTCGCCGTGCGGGCCGATGACCCCGGCCGGCATCGCGTGACTGACCTGGGCGGGCACCGACACCGACACCCAGGCGGTGGTGGTCGCGGCGTGTCCCCGGGCGATCGTCTCGAAGATCGGGTCCTCGGAGTACGAGGAGAACAGGATGCAGTCGACCCCGGCTTCGGCGTACGCCGTCCACAGCTCCGGAAAGTTGACCTCGATGCACAACAGCAGGCCGAAGGTGAAGCCGTCGATGGTGAAGGTCACCGGCTCCCGGCCCGGGGTGAAGAACTCGTCGACCTCGGAGGCGGACAGGTAGCGCTTGTCGTACCGGTTGACGAGCACGCCCTGGTCGGAGATGACGTAGAGGCTGTTGTGCGGCCGGTTCGGCGGGGTCAGCCGATGATGCGAGCCGGCCACCACCCAGAGCCCGAGGCCGGCGGCCAGCTCCGCGATCTCGTCCAGTTCGGCCCCGAGCGGCTTCCAGTCGATGTCCCAGCCCCGGTAGTACGGCTTGTCCCCGCCGACGTAGCCGCTGACCGCACCCTCTGGCATGTGCACCAGCCGAGCACCCTCGTCGTACGCTCGGCGCATCAGATCCCGCAGGGTGGCACCGTTGGCGGCTGGATTGATGGTGACCGGGCTCTGTACCGTTGCGATCCGCAGGCGGCGAGGCATGGTTCAGGGTAGCCGGTGCGGCGTCCAGCCCCGGCTGACGAGACCGATCAACTGCGGTGGAGTGGACTTGCGCGCCATCGCCCTGAACAGCAGATACATGGCGACGAACAGTACCCATCGACCTAATTGAATGAGAAAGGTCACACCTGAGTTTCCACAACCGAGGGTCGCCGAGTAGTCGTTCAGCGAATGGATGGCCATCACCATCACGATGGCCCCGACGCCGCCCCACAATCCCTGACGGCCGATGCCCCGCTGGTACGCGTACAGGTGCCACAACCGCCAGGCGATGGCGGCCGCGATGCCGGTCCAGAACCAGTGCAGCGGCGATACGGTGAAGATGCGGTAGATCTGCGCCGTGACCACGGAGTCCACAGTGGGCGATGCCGTCTCGCCGCCGCAGAAATCCGGTCCGGAAGCGTTGGCCGTCGCGTACGCGTACTGTGTGGTCTCCGCGATGGCGAAGCCGAAGCCGGCGGCGAGCCCGATCGCTGTGCCCGCGCGGGGATCGCGGTACTTCCCGAGAGCGAAGAGCGCGAGCGGGACGAGCAGCTTGGTGCCTTCTTCGACGAATCCGACGGTCTTCGTCGCGAGCGTAGCGCCCCCGGCGTCGAGGAGCACGGAGTTGATGTTGGCCGCGAGCAGGAGTGTCGCGCCGCCGGACGCCACGGCCACCGCGACGATCTCGCCGGGGCTGACGACGTCGTCGAGCGCGAGCTGCCGCGCCGCGAACCGGTAGAACGCCCAGCAGACGGCGGCCATCGCGAGGAAGCTGGTGACCGCCATGACGCCGGTCGTCGCCGTCGCCCGGTACGCCGCCGACCCGATCAGCAGGATGGGCAGGACGCCGAGCGCGATCCAGGCCCAGCGACCCCAGAAGCGGCCCCGGAACCAGTGGCCCCGATCGGCGGCGGTGTCTCCGGGTCTGAGCTGGGGAGTCCACGCCCGCTCGTCCCAAAGCCGCGACCGCGGACCCCGGTACGCCGGATCGGGGTGCCAGCCGGCGGGCGGCGTCCCCGGCCGATCCGGCGCGATCCGGTACGCCACCATCAGCCCGCCGACGAGCAGCAGCAGACCGGCCAGATCGACGACGTACGCCATACGAAGATCATCGCGTCAGCCAGGCCGGTCAGGGGCGGATTTGCCCGATTGGCCAGCCGGCCGACGCGATGATGCCGACGCGATGATGCCGATGCGATGATCGGGAAGGGACCGGCTCAGCCGAGCCACTCCGCGAGCCGCTTCGGCAGCTCGCCCGCGCCGGGTTCTTCGGACGCCCACGCGACGAAGCCGTCCGGGCGAACGAGCAGCGCGCGTAGCTCGGAGCCGGCCGCGTTCGCGGTGACCACGGTGAGGCGGTCGGCGTACTCGTCGGCGGCGGCCCGCAGCTCGGCGTCGTCGGAGAAGTCGAACAACACGGTCCGGCCCGCGTGCAGGTGGTCCGGGAGGCAGCTGCCGTCGCTGAGTTCCAGCTCGGGCGCGCTGCGGCCGGTCAACGGGTGGTCGCCGGCCAGGTCGTAGTGCTGCCAGACCCCGGAGATGCGCTTGGCCAGGTAGGTCGTGCCGTCCACAGTGCCGGCGAGGTCCTCGACGACGGCCCGGATCGCGCGGGCGTGCGGATCCGGCCGCATGATCGCGATCTGGGCGCGGGTCCAGTTCAGCACCCACGCGCCGATCGGATGGCGCTCGGCGGTGTAGGTGTCCAGCAGGCCTTCGGGCGCCCAGCCGGCGATGGTGGCGGCCAGCTTCCAGCCGAGGTTCATCGCGTCGCCGACCCCGAGGTTCAGCCCCTGCCCGCCGAACGGCGAGTGCACGTGGGCGGCGTCGCCCGCCAGGAGCACCCGGCCCTGCCGATAGACGGGGACCTGCCGCGCGTTGTCGGTGAACCGGGTGCAGGTCTTGATCCCTGTGACGGTCACCGGCACGCCGGTCACGCGGCGTACCGCGCCTTCCAGCTCGGCTTCCGTGACCGGGCTGGTGCGATCGGTGGGCGCGCCGCCGAACTCGGCCACCAGCACCCGGCCCGGCATCGGGCCGAAGGCGTACACGCCCGTGGGGGTGATGTGCCAGCCCGGCTCCAGTCCGTCGGTGTCGGTCATCTCGGCCATCGCCTGGTACGCCGTGATCTCCGGATCGGTGCCGGGGAAGTCGAAACCGGCGAGCTTGCGAACGGTGCTGCGCCCGCCGTCGCACCCGGCGAGCCAGCCGGCCTCGAGCACTCCCTGGTCGGTGGTGATGACGACGCGGTCGCCGTGATCCTCGAACGAGGTCAGCGTGACGCCGCGCCGGATGTCCACGCCCAGCTCGATCGCCCGTTCCTCGAGGATGGCCTCCAGCTGCTGCTGGCTCACCATGCCCAGGGTGCCGAGCCGGGCCTCGCCGGCGAGGTCGGGGTCGGCCGGGTCGAGGTTGTTCCCGTCGAGCAAGAGCCCGCCGAAGTGGCCGACGAACTTGACCGGCCGCTGTTCCGGCCGGCCCGGCTGGGGCGGCTGAACGCCGGGCTGCCCGGCCGGCTGGTCGGCCTGTTGCGCCTGTTGCGCGGCCTGCTTCGCGGCGGCGGCTTCGGCCTGCATGCGGCGGAACTCGGCCATCCGCGCCAGGGTGGCCTCGCGGGCCTCGGCCAGCTTGGGCGACAGCCCGCGCCGGTCGAGCGCCTGCAGCGTGGGGTGGTTCAACGCCCCGGCCTTGATGGTCTGGTCGATGTCGGTGCGGCGCTCCAGCACCGTCACGCGGACGCCGGCGAGGCCGAGTTCGCAGGCCAGCATCAGACCCACCGGACCGGCTCCGGCCACTACCACGTCCACCCGCTCGTGCAGCTCGTTCATGATCATCCCTCCCGCAGATCTTGCTTTCACTAAAAACATACTGTCGCAGAAACTTTTCTGCAAGTAGACTTTTCCGCATGAGTGCTGAGCCGGGTGAGCCGGGGTTGCGTGAGCTGGGACTTCGAGAGCGCAAGAAGCGCCAGACGAGGGAGACGATCTCCGGGATCGCGACCGGGCTGTTCCTCGAACGCGGCTTCGACCCGGTGACCGTGGCCGAGGTGGCCAAGGCGGCCGACGTCTCGGAGAAGACGGTCTTCAACTACTTCCCGCGCAAGGAGGACCTGTTCCTCGACCGGCTGCCGCAGCTGAGCGAGATGGTCACAGTCGCGGTGAAGGCGCGGGACGCGAAGCAGAGCGTCGCCGCGGCGGTCCAGGGATTGCTGACCGAGCTGGTCGCGCAGCGCCACCCGATCAGCGGGTACGCCGACCCGGGCTACACCCGCTTCTGGCAGGTCGTCATCGATTCGCCGGCCTTACAAGCGCGCGCCCGGGAGTACGTCCAGGAGCTGGAGGATCTCCTCGCGAACCTGGTCGCCGAGGCCGAAGGCGGCCAGCCGGGGCAGTTCCGGGCGCGGTTCGCCGCCGCGGCCATCGTCACGGCGTACCGGACGGTGTTCTTCGACGCCGCCCGCCGGATTCTGTCCGGTGAGGACCATCAGGTCGTCACGGCCGAGCTGCCGACCCAGTACGCCCGCGCGTTCCAGGCCGTCGAGCGGGCGCTCGACGGCCTGTAGGGGACTGCGCTCAGGCGGTGCGGATCTCAGGCGGCGCGGATCTCAGGCGGCGCGGAGCGGGGTGCGGCCCGCGTACCGGGCGGCCTCGCCCAGCTCCTCCTCGATCCGGATGAGCTGGTTGAACTTGCTCGTGCGGTCGCTGCGCGACAGCGATCCGGTCTTGATCTGTCCACATGCGAGGCCGACAGCCAGGTCGGCGATCGTGGTGTCCTCGGTCTCGCCCGAGCGGTGGGACATCACGACGCCGAAGCCCGCGTCCTGGGCGATGCGTACGGTCGACACCGTCTCGGTCAGCGTGCCGATCTGGTTCACCTTCACGAGGACCGCGTTCGAGATGCCGTCGGCGATCCCCTGGCGCAGCAACGCCGGGTTGGTGCAGAAGACGTCGTCGCCGACGAGCTGGCACCGGTCGCCGAGGGTACGCGTCAGCTCGGTCCAGCCCGCGAAGTCGTCCTGGGCCACACCGTCCTCGATGGACACGATCGGGAACGCGCCGGCCAGCTCGACGAGGTACGCGACGTGCTCCTCGACGGTGCGGGTGCGCTGCTCACCGGCGTACGCGTAGACGCCGTCGCGGAAGAACTCGGAGGCGGCCGGGTCGAGGGCGATCGCGATGTCGACGCCGGGCTGGTAGCCGGTGTCGGCGATGGCCTGGGTGACGAAGGTCAGTGCCTCCTCCGCCGTACGCAGATCGGGGGCGAAGCCGCCCTCGTCGCCGACGTTGGTGTTCTGACCGGCCTTCTTCAGCGCGCCCCGCAGCGTGTGGAACACCTCGGAGCCCATGCGTACGGCGTCGAAGAAGGACTCGGCGCCGATCGGGGCGATCATGAACTCCTGGAAGTCGAGCGGGTTGTCGGCGTGCGCGCCGCCGTTGACGATGTTCATCAACGGCAACGGGAGCAGTGCCGAACCGGCGTCGAGGTAGCGGTACAGCGGCTGACGGGCGCTCGCCGCGGCCGCCTTGACGACCGCGAGCGAGACGCCGAGGGTGGCGTTCGCGCCGAGGCGGGACTTCGTCGGGGTGCCGTCGAGGTCGATCAGGATCCGGTCCAGCCCGGCCTGGTCGAGCGCGTCCAATCCCTGCACGGCGGCCAGGATCTCGCCGTTGACGGCGTCCACGGCCCGGCGTACGCCCTTGCCGTGGAACCGGCCGGCCTCGCCGTCGCGGAGTTCGACGGCTTCCCGCGTACCAGTGGAAGCGCCCGAGGGGACCGCGGCGCGGCCGAACGAGTCGTCGTCGAGCCGGACGTCGACCTCGACGGTGGGATTGCCGCGGCTGTCAAGGATCTCGCGGGCGTGGACGGTGCTGATCGTGGGCATGCGTCTCCTCCTGGAACGGATGGCAGACGTGGTCGACCGCGTTGTCGGTCACGGTGGCGTCGTCGGTCGCGGTGGCGTTGTCAGGCACGGTGGCGCTGTCAGATTCGGTGGCGCTGTCAGACACGGTGGCGTTGTCAGACACGATGGCGGGGAGTCGGTCAGTTCCCGGAGGGAACTTAGCTTCTCAGTCCGCCGGAAACCTATCACGCACCGTCGGTTGGACCTGGGGTCGGCTCCCCGGTGGGGAACTGGACGAGGCTGATGAGCCGGGGGTGGCGGCCCGGTCCCGGCTCGTTGCGTGCCAGCGGCGCGATGACGTTCTGGAACTGATCCGCGAGCGCGGTGAACTCGTCGTCGGTGAGCCAGAAGATCCCCTGGCGATAGCCGACGCGATCGGCGTACGGGTCGGCGCCGGGCCGGTCGAGGTAGGCGTTGAACTCCGCGTGCACGGCCGCCATCGCGGCGGCGAAGCCCTGCCGGTGGTCGTCCGGCGTCATGGACTTGCCGCTGTCGGCGCTGAGCGTCGGCCGATCCCGGCGCAGGCGGTAATAGCGCTCCACCGCGCCGCGGACGCGTTGCTCGTCGGCGACCTCGACGACGCCGCCCTCGATCAGCAGCGCCACATGCCGGTAGACCGACGCCTTCGGCACGTCCGGCACGCTCTCGCACAGCTCGGCGGTGGTGCGTACGCGGTCGCCGGACAGCGCGTAGACCAAGCGCAGCCGCACCGGGTGGAGCAGCAGGTCAAGGGTGTCCATGGCTCAACGATCTCATATCTGCTACCTTTAGCAAAATTAAGAAAGGTTGTGGGGAGGGTTCTCGTGAGATCTCTGGAAGAGCTGAGCTGGCTCGACGACGCCATCGGCTCCGCACGAGTGGTGGCCATCGGGGAGAGCGCGCACTACAACGGCGAGTCCTACGAACTGCGCCACCGGCTGCTGCGCTACCTCGTCGAACGCCACGGCTTCACGGCGTACGCGATGGAGTCGGGCTTCCCGGAGGGCTGGCGCGTCGACGACTGGGTACGCGGCGGCGAAGGCGACGTCGGCACGGTCCTGGCGACTGGCACCACGTCGTTGATGGGCCTGTGGCAACCGATGCGGGCGCACCTGGAGTGGATGCGGCAGCACAACGCGACAGCGGAGCGGCCCGTCGGCTTCTACGGCGTCGACCTCGGCGGCTCCAACGCCTCCCTGGTTCCCGGACTGGACGCCGTGCTCGCGTACCTGGGCGTGGCGGATCCCGAGTATCGGGTGGACCCGCAGCTCCGGCAGACCGCAGCGGCGTTCGGAGCGGCGTCGCCGTTCTCCATGCAGCAGGCCGTCGGGGCGCTGCTCAGCCTGCCGCCGGCGACGAGGGACGCGATGACCGCCGGGCTCGCCGACCTGACGGCTCGGCTGGTCGGCCGCCGTCTCGCGTACGCCGAACGCACCGGCGTCGAGGCGTACGAGCGGGTGCTCCAGACGATGCGCCTGACCGTGGCGATCGACAGTGCGGCGCGTGCCCTGACCCGGGGCGACCAGCAGTCGGTGATGTACGCCCGCGAAGCCGCGCAGGCGGACACGGTCGAGTGGATCCTGCGGCGCGAGGAGCGGATCGTGCTGGCCGCGCACAACGGGCACGTGCAGCGCTGGCCCATGGTGATGCCGGGTCTGCCGCCGACCACCTCGCTCGGGCAACACCTCGCCGACCGGCTCGGCGACGACTACCGGGTGATCGCGACGACCACCGGCGCGGGGGAGACGCTCAACACCGAACCCGACTTCTACGCCGGCCGGCTGTTCGTCGAGCAGGGTCCGGCGGAGCCGGGCAGCCTCGACGCCGTCCTCGACGCGCGCGCCGACACCCCGTACGCCGACACCCCGAATGCCGACACCCCGTACGCAGTGGACCTGCGGCGGCTGTCCACTGCGGAGGAATCGGCGATCCGGGCGGCCGCGCGGCAGCGGTTCGGCGCGTTCTACGAGGACCTGGACCCGCTGGCGGCGTACGACGTGCTCGTGCACCTGCCGAAGGTGACGGCGGCGGTGCCCGACGCGGACGCGGTGGCCGCGTCGCCCGACGAGGTCCAGCAGGTCTTCGCGGCCTGGGCGGCCCGGCAAGCCGCCGGTCAGCAGGCCGCCGCTCAGTAGGCCGCCACTCAGTAGGCCGCCACTCAGTAGGCCGCCACTCGGTAGACCGACGCTCAGGAAGCGGACGGACGGACTCAGCTCTCCTCGACGAAGCGGGAGACCCTGGCTTCTTCGGAGTCGAGCGCGTCCTGCGCCCGGGTCAGCACCCGCGAGCTGTAGAGGCCCAGGGTTCGGGCGGTCAGCAGTTCCTGACGCTCGATGCCGAGGATCTCGGTCCGCAGCTGGACGTACTGCTCGCGGAGGCCGACCATCGAAGCCGTCGCGCGGGCGGCTGGACGGGTCTGGCGTACGGCGAGTTCCTGCCGGGCTCGGTCGAGGATCTCAGGGGAGTACGGCGTGCCGTCCGGCATGCGCAGATCGGGGTCGTCGACGTGGGCCAGGGCCGACGCCGACATCTGGGTCAGCAGATCGCCGAACTCCTCCCGGTCGGCCGCCCGGTCGTCGCCGGGCACCTGCGCCTTGCGGATCACCCAGGGCAGTGTCAGGCCCTGGAGCAGCAGCGTCGTGATCGCGACGATGAAGGCGATGAGCTGCAACTGCGGCCGGAACGGCGTATCGGCTGGGAGGGTCTGCGCGGCCGCGACGGTCACCGCGCCACGCATGCCCGACCAGGCGAGCACGACGCCGCCGCGCCAGCCGAAGTTCTCCGCCACCTGGAACTTCAGGTCGCTCTTGCGCTTGGCGAACCGGACGGTGAACCGCTTCTTCTGCCGCTCGGACAATTCGTCGCTCTGGATCATCTCGTCGAGCCGGGCCTGCACCGCGTCGACCTGGGGCTGGGCGGCCTCGGCCCGGCTCGCGTCCCGATGCTGCCCGGCGACCAGCGGCGCGACGTAGACCATGCGTGCGCCGATGGCGAGCACGGAGGCGAGCAGGCCGATGCCGACGGTCGTCGCGATGCCGGGGCCGGAGGCATGGGCGTCGTCCAGCACGGTCTTCAGTTGCAGACCCATGAGGAGGAACAGACCGCTCTCCAGCAGGAACGACACCGTGCTCCAGTTGATCGCCTCCGTCACCCGGTCGGTGGCGCGCAGATAGCGTGGGCTCTGATGGCCGGTGACCACGCCGGTCACGACGACGGCGAGGACGCCCGAGGCGTGGATCGCCTCAGCGGGTATGAACGCGACGAAGGGCAGGACGAAGGAGATCGCCGTATTGAGGATCGAGTCCTTCAGCAAGGCGCGGATGCGAACGTTGAGCTGGCCGATCACGATCCCGACGACGGTCGCCGCGACGACGGCGTACAGGAAGTCGAGGCCGATCGTCCAGAAGCTGACCGCCGCGGTCGTCGCCGCGATCGCCGAGCTGAGCAGCACCAACGAGGTCGCGTCGTTGACCAGGCCCTCGCCTTCGAGGATGGTCAGCAGCCGGGAGGGCAACCCGAGTCGCCGTCCGACCGAGGTCGCCGCCACCGCGTCGGTGGGGCTGATGATGGCGCCCAGGGCGAAGGCGGACGCGAGTCCGAGCCCCGGCAGCAGCGCGTTGAACAGGAACCCCGCGCCCAGCGTCGTCAGCACCACGAGGACGACGGCCAGCCCGGCGATCGCCTTGAAGTCCCGCCGGAAGTCCTGGGCGGGCATGCGCACGGCGGCTGCGTACAACAAGGGCGGCAGGACCCCGGCGAGGACGAGCTCCGGCTCGATGACGATGTGCGGCACACCCGGCAGGAAGCTCAGGGCCGTGCCGACGACGACCTGGCTCAGCGGCGCGGCGACGCCGATGCGGTGGGAGAGGGCCGCCACCACGACGATGCTGACGATCCCCGCGACCGCGACCAGGGTGAGTTCCATCGGTCCTGATTGTGCGGGTGATCGAGGCCGGGCACGCGCCGCGACACTCGTGTCAGTGCGGTTCCGTCGCGGCCAGCTCGCACACGGCGGCCGCGTCGGTGGGGGAGATGTCGAGGTGACGGGTCAGCCAGGCCGGGGTGTGCCCGTCCCGCGCCATCGTCCAGGCGATGAAGGCGGTGGAGGCGGGCAGGTGCGCGAGCTGATCCCGGGCCTGGTTCGGCAGGCGCGTTCGCAGGTCGTCGGGGGTCGCCTCGGTTCCGTCGGGCGGTTGCCGCTGAGCCGGAACCGGTACGCAGTCCGCCGCGCGCACCACGAAGGCGTGCAGTGCGTAGGTGTGCCACAGGGCGACCACGAAGTGAGCGTATGCCCGCATCGCGCCGATCGCGTGGAACGTGGCACAGAATTCTGCCGCCGGGTGACGGCCCGCTCGGTGATGATCTCGCGGGTGACGGCCGCGTCAAGATTCTTGACGTTTTCTTGACGCCTCCTCCGGCGACGAGCCGGGTTCACCGATACGCCTGGCGGTATTGTCCGGCCAGGCGCCGCCGATCATGGCGAGCCGGACGTCGAGGATCGAGGAGACGACGCGCGTGAGCGAGCAGCAGGCGGCGGGCCACGATTCCGGCGGGCACAGTGCGGATGGGCACAGTGCGGATGGGCACAGTGCGGGCGGGCACGGTCCCGGCCCGGGAGACGTCGTCCGGCTCGGGCTCGTCGTCGGCGCGCTCGGCGTCGTCTTCGGCGACATCGGCACGAGCCCGATCTACACCCTGCAGACCGTGTTCAACCCCGCGGACCCGCATCCGGTGCCGGTCAGCACCGACAACGTGTTCGGCGTCGTCTCGCTGGTCTTCTGGTCGGTGATGACCATCGTGACCGTCACGTACGTGCTGCTCGCCCTGCGTGCCGACAACGGCGGCGAGGGCGGCATCATGGCGCTGATCACGCAGTTGCGCCGGTGGAGTTCAGGGATCGGCGGGCGTACCGCCGCGATCCTGGCCGGGCTCGGCATCTTCGGCGCGGCGCTGTTCTTCGGCGACAGCATGATCACGCCGGCGATCTCGGTGTTGTCGGCGATCGAGGGCGTCAAGACGGTCTCCCCGTCGATGGAGAGCCTCGTCGTGCCGATCACGGCGGTCATCATCATCGCGTTGTTCCTGGTGCAGCGCCGGGGTTCGGGCGCGGTCGGCCGGCTGTTCGGCCCGGTGATGATCGTGTGGTTCGTGGCGATCTCGGTGCTCGGCATCGCCGGGATCACCCACCACCCGGACATCCTGCGGGCCCTGTCGCCCACGTACGCGATCGGCTTCCTCGCCGGCCACTTCCACATCGCGTTCTTCGCACTGGCGGCGGTCGTGCTGTCGGTGACCGGCGCCGAGGCGCTGTACGCCGACATGGGTCACTTCGGCCGCCGGGCGATCACCCGGGGCTGGCTGTTCCTGGTGTTCCCGGCGTGCGTACTGAGCTATATGGGGCAGGGCGCGCTGATCCTGCAAGACCAGAGCAACATCAGCAGCCCGTTCTTCCTGCTGGCGCCGGGGTGGGCGCGGTTGCCGCTGGTCGTCCTCGCCACCGCCGCGACCGTGATCGCCTCGCAGTCGGTGATCACCGGCGCGTTCTCGGTGGCGTCGCAGGCGGCGCGGCTGGGCTACCTGCCACGGCTGCGGATCGCGCACACCTCCGAATCCACCATGGGGCAGATCTACGTGCCGTGGATCAACTGGCTGCTGATGGTCTCGGTGCTCACCCTCGTCTTCGCCTTCCGCAGTTCGGCCGCCCTCGCGTTCGCCTTCGGCATGGCGGTGACGGGCACCATCACGATCACCACGTTGCTGTTCTTCTACGTCGCGAAGCTGCGGTGGCGTACGCCGACCTGGTTGCTGGCCGGCGGCGCGGCGATCCTGCTGACGGTCGACCTGCTGTTCGTCGGGGCGAACTTGACCAAGCTCGTCCACGGCGCGTGGCTGCCGCTGCTCATCGGCCTGACCGCGTTCACCATCATGACCACCTGGCAACGTGGCCGCCAGATCGTCACCACCGAACGCGAACGGCTCGAAGGCCCGCTCCAGGCCTTCGTCGACTTCGTCCGCAGCGGCAAACCGTTCACCCGCCGGGTTCCGGGCACCGCGATCTTCCTCAACCGGGGCAAGCAGACCACGCCCCTCGCGCTCCGGGCGAACTACCAGCACAATCATGTGCGCCATGAGCACATCGTGATTCTGGCGATCGAGACGGAGCCGGTGCCTCGCGTACCGGACGATCAGCGGATCACCATCGACGACCTCGGGTACGCCGACGACGGCATCATCCACGTGACGGCCCGCTACGGCTACATGGAGCCGACGGACATCCCGGCGCTGCTGCGCAAACTGAAGGCGGCGCAGTCCGAGGGCGAACTCAAGATGAAAGAAGCGTCGTACTTCCTGTCGAAGATCGAGCTGCGAATCGGCAAGAAAGCCACCATGGCGCCGTGGCGTAAGCGGCTGTTCATCGCGACCTCCTACATCACGGCGGACGCCGCCGAGCACTTCAGCCTGCCGTTGGATCGCACCGTCATCATGGGCTCGCATGTCGACGTCTAGGCCGGCGGCTGATTTCCCTGACCGGGTAACAGATCCGTAAGGTCTGAATTGTCGGAGTTGGTCTACGCTGAAGGCGAGGACGCGTACGCGATCAGCGAGGTGAGCACGATGGCCGCTAGTGAACAGGCGATCGAGGAACTGTCGGGGAAGATCTTCTTCGCGGCGCTCGGGGCGACCGAGATCTGCAACGTCTACCTGGGTCACAAGACCGGCCTCTATCGCGCGCTGGCCGATCACGGGCCGCAGACCAGCACCGGGCTCGCCGCCCTGATCGGCGCGGACGAGCGCAACGTACGCGAATGGCTGCAAGCGCAAGCCGTCAGCGGCCTGGTCACGGTGTCCGGTCAGGATCTGCGGACCGCCGAGTTCGCCCTCGTCGAAGGCGGCCGGGAAGTGCTCGTGGACGAGTTGTCGCCGGCTTATGTCGCGCCACTGTCGCAGGCCGCCGTCACCGCCGGCCGGATGATGTCGCGGCTGGTCGAGGCCTTCCCATCGGGCACGGGCGTCGCGTACGCCGAGTATGGCCCGGACGCGATCGGGGCGCAGGCGGCGCTCAACCGTCCAGCGTTCGTCAACGAGCTGGTCGCGTCGTGGCTGCCGGCGTTGCCCGGCGTGGCTGACCGGCTCGCCGATCGGTCCCGGCCGGCTGCCGTCGCCGACTTCGGCTGCGGCAGCGGCTGGTCGTCGATCGAGCTGGCCAAGGCGTACCCGCACATCACGGTGACCGGGTTCGACGCCGACCCGACGTCGATCGACGCGGCGATCAAATCGGCCGACGATGCCGGAGTGGCCGACCGGGTCACCTTCCAGCTGCGGGATCTGGCGCAGCCGGTGGACGGGCAGTACGACGTGGCGTTCCTCTTCGAATGCCTGCACGACTTCGGCTACCCCGACCGGGTGCTGCGAACGGTCCGGGCGGCGACGCCGGACGGCGTGGTCGTGGTGATGGACGAGGCCGCCGACGACGTGCTGGTCGCCCCGACCGAAGACCCGGTGCAACGGTTCTTCGCCAACATCAGTCCGTTGTGGTGCCTGCCGCAGGGCCGCGACGAGTCCGACATGGATCCCGTCGGCACGGTCATCCGCCCGGATCGGCTGCGCGAACTGGCCACCGGCGCGGGGTTCGCCGAGGTCGAGGTCGCGCCGATCGAGCACCCGTTCTTCCGCTTCTACACGCTCGCCTGAGCCCGCCGCCCCGCTGCTGGTGATGTCGGCTCTGCCGATGATGATCCGCTGGCAAAGGAGGACGCTCTGGCGATGATCAGCGCCCCGGCATACTTGCCGGGTGACGATCAACGCGACGCCGCTGCGGGAGCGCACGCGCGAACAGGACCGGGTGACCTTCACCGAGCTGTTCTTCGACCTGGTCTACGTCTTCGCGGTGACGCAGCTGTCGCATCTGCTGCTGAGCAACCTGAGCTGGACCGGCGCCGTGCAGACGGCGATGCTGCTCGTGGCGGTCTGGTGGGCCTGGCAGTACACGACGTGGTTCACCAACTTCTTCCACCCCGACCGCCGCCCGGTACGCGTTGTGCTGTTCGCGGTGATGCTGGCCGGGCTGGTCATGGCGGCGATGCTGCCGGACGCGTTCGGCGGGCACGGCGCGGATCGGGGACTGGCCTTCGCCGTGGCGTACGCCGTGATCCAGATCGGCCGCACCGGGGCGGCGGTGTACTTCTTCCGCGGCATGCCGGTGCAGCGCGCCAACTTCCTGCGCATCCTGTTCTGGAACGCGCTGGCCGCGTCGGTGTGGATCGCGGGCGGCTTCGCGCACGGCCCCGCCCGGTACGCGCTGTGGCTGACCGCGATCGTGCTCGACCTCGCGGGGCCGCCGCTGCTGTTTCCGACGCCGATTCTGGGCCGATCGCGCACCGCCGAATGGGACATCTCCGGTACGCATTTCGCGGAGCGCTGCCAGCTGTTCCTGATCATCGCGCTGGGCGAGTCGATCCTCGTGACCGGGGCGACCTTCAGCTCCCTGCCGTTCACCTGGGACCGGCTGCTGGCCCTGGTCATCGCGTTCCTCGGCGCGGTCGCCTTCTGGTGGGTCTACTTCGACCGCAACGCCGAGATCGGCAGCGACGTCATCGCCCACTCGACCGACCCAGGCGCGTTGGGCCGCAACGCCTTCACCTACTTCCACCTGCCGATCGTGGCGGGCGTCATCGTCAGCGCGGTCGGCGACGAACTGGTCATCGCGCATCCGCTCGGCCACTCCAGCTGGCCGGCGATCGCGACGATCCTCGGGGGCGCGGCGCTGTTCCTCGCCGGGCACGCGCTCTACAAGTGGGCGCTGTCGCGGCAGCTCTCGCGCGTACAGCTGGTCGCGTCGGCCGTGCTGATCGCGGTGATGCCGATCGCGCCGCACCTGCCGCCGATCGTGCTCGCCGGGCTCGCGACAGTGGTCGTCGCCACCGTGGCGATCCGCGACAAACGCCGCTAGCTGTCAGCCGGTGGATGATCGTCGCTAGTGGACGGAGACGGCGGCTTCCGCGGTGAGCGCCAGGAACGTCAGCGACTCCTGGAGGTACAGTTCGATCACGTTGCCGTCGTGGGCCAGGTATCCGATGGACAGGTCCTGGCCGAGATGCAGCTCGTAGTCGCCGCCGCGGGTGGACACGAGCAACGCGCCCGCCAACGCCGGCGCCCAGATGATCTCGCCGTCCTTGAGCAGCCGGGCGAGGTGCTGGTGGATGGGATACCCGTGATCGGTCGTCTCCGCGACCGCCGTGTACGCCTCGGCGGACAGCAGCAGGCTGTAGGGCCCAGCGACACCGGCGAGCCGCAGCGCGCTCATCGCGCGGGCGACCGTGTCAGGGAACTCCTTGACGTCGGCGGGCATCGGCAGCGGCGCGTTCGAGCTGAACGGGCCGATCCCGACGATCCCGGCCGCCGACGAGCCGTCGAAGATCGTGCGGTCCTCGGCGAATCCGATGCGCTTGGCGGCATCCTTGACCGGCTGCCAGTCGGAGTCCTTCGCGCCACGCTCGACGTCGTCGACCGCCTGCCGCGTGACGGTGAACGGCACGCGCAGCTCCACGACCGGCTGCGCCAGTCGCTGCCGGGCGATCACCCCGTCGAGCTGGGCGTCGAGGTCCCGGAGATGGCCGGTGCCGACGGCGGACAACGTCACGCCGGTGGGGCCGACCACGTCGACCACCCGCCGCCCGCCGACGTTGCGGGTGAAGGTGCGGCGCGCCTCCGCCTCGATCTCCGCCCACGCGGCCTCGGAGATCGGGGCGAGTTCCCGGTGCAGGTTGTTCATGACTGTCCGCTCCCTTTCAGGCTCCCGATCGCCAGCGACCCGGCGGTCGCGCCGGTGCTCGGCTCGGCGGGCTCGCTGATCGTCGTCCGCAAGGCCGGCTGAGCAGTGGCGGCAGCCGGCGGATCTTCGAGGAACTCGGCCGTGGGCACGAAGAAGAGGTTGCCGGTGACCGCGGTGGAGAAGTCCAGGATCCGGTCGTGGTTGCCGGGCGGGTCGCCGAGGACCATGTTGCGCAGCATCTGCTCGATCACGTCCGGCGTGGCGGCGTACCCGATGAAGTAGGTGCCGAACTCGCCCTTGCCCACCGAGCCGAACGGCATGTTGTCGCGGACGATCTGCCGCTCGGTGCCGTCGGCGTCGGTGATGGTGTTCAGCGCGACATGGGAGTTGGCCGGCTTCACCTCGTCGGGCAGCTCGATGTCGCTGAGCTTGCGGCGGCCGATCACCCGTTCCTGCTCCTCGACCGGCAGGCGGTCCCAGGTCTCCAGGTCGTGCAGGTACTTCTGCACGACGACGTAGCTGCCGCCCGCGTACTCGGGGTCCTCATCGCCGACGGTCACCGCGGCGACCGCCGCCGACCCGGCGGGATTCTCGGTGCCGTCGACGAAACCGAGCAGGTCCCGCTCGTCGAAGTAGCGGAACCCGTGGACCTCGTCCACGACGTCGGCATGACCGGTGAGGCGCGCCATGATCTGGCGGGCCAGCTCGAAGCACAGGTCGAGACGCGTGGCTCGCAGATGGAACAGCAGATCGCCCGGCGTCGAGACGGCGGTGTGGACGCTGCCCGTCAAGGCGACGAACGGGTGCAGCCCGGCCGGTCGGGTCAGCCCGTACGCCCGGTCCCAGAAGTCCGCGCCGATTCCGACGACGCAGCCCAGGCCGGCCTCCGGTTCGCGGAACCCGACGGCGCGCGTCAGCCCGGCGACGTCGGCGAGCACGTCGCGTATCTCGTCTTCGGCGCCGGCCCGCACCGTGACGACGAGGAAGATCGCTGCCTTCGCCGGTGGCACCAGCACGCTCTGTGGTTCGAGAATCGTCATCGGATCACCCTTCGGATCATCCCCGGCCAGCCTATCGGCGCGGCGGCGATTCAGCCGGGGAATGCCGGACGGGATCCATGCCGCTCGGCGGGGCCACTGTCTCGGCTGGCCACTGTCTCGGCGGGGCCACTGTCTCGGCGGGCCACTGTGCGGGGATTGGCGCTTGCCCGGCCGAGCGGCGGGGCAGACTGTGAAGTCATGATCTTCGCGCACATCAGCGACACTCACTTCGACGGCGGCGAACGGGCCCGGCTGCGTGCGCGGCGGGTGATGACCTGGCTGCGGGGGATGCCGCTCGACGCGATCCTGGTCAGCGGGGACATCGCCGATCACGGCACGGAGGCGGAGTACGAGGAGGCCCGGTCCGAACTGGTCGCCGAGGTCCCCGTGCTGATCCTGCCGGGCAATCACGACGTACGCGCGGCGTACCGCAAGGTGCTGGGCGGCAACGGGGCGGGGGATGGCGCGGGCGAAGGGGCCGGCGAAGGGACTGGCGGTGAGCCGATCAACAGCGTGCACCGCGTGGGCCAGGTGTTGTTCGCGCTGTGCGACTCCAGCATCCCGGGCCGGGACGACGGGCTCCTCGCGCCCGAGACGCTGGCCTGGCTGCGCGAGGTGCTGGCCGGCGCCGACCGGCCCGTGTTCGTCGGGCTGCACCATCCGCCGATCCGGCTGCGGCATCCGCTGCTCGACTCCATCATGCTCGGCGAGCCCGGCGAGTTCGAGGAGCTGATCCGGCGCTCACCTGGCGTCGTGGCCGTGCTCGCCGGTCACGCGCATTCCGCGGTGGCCTCGACGTTCGGCGGACGCCCGTTGCTGCTCGCCCCGGGAGTCGTCTCGACCACCCGGCTGCCGTGGACCACACCGGAGGAACTGACCTGGGCGAACACCGTCGACCGGAACGATCCGCCGGGTGTGTCGTTCCACGTGCTCGACGACGACGGTCGCCTGGCGACCCACTTCCGCATCGCACCAGAGCCGGCCTGACGGAACACCGGCCTGACGGAACACCGGCCTGACGGAACGCCGGCCTGACGGAACACCGGCCTGACCGAACACCGGCCTGACCGAACGCCGGCCTGACGGGAGCTCCGGCCCATCGGGCGGGAGAGCCGGGCGCCCTGTCCGTGGGGCGCCCGGGCGAGTCACCCTTAGGCCGGCATCGTCAACCTCCTCCTGATGCGACGGACGGCCGGTGCCGTCCCGCGAGGCCAACGACCCCGCTACGGGGTTCGGACGGCCGGTGAGGGGGAGATCACTCGCACGTGGCGTGCGATCGGGCCCAACGGGTGACGTCAAGCGTCGGGGTTCGGGTGACCTCGCGGACGGCGCATCCGGCGGGTCACCGGCTTCTGGACGGCGCCCGTGCTCACGAGATGCTCGTAGATCGCGTCCCGGTACGCGACGACCGCCACGACCAGGTCGGAGGCGAGTTCGAGGTCCCCCTTCGTGAGCTCGCCGCCCTCGCTCGCGGCGAACGGGGTCAGCATGATCTCCATCAGCCCGGATCTGACCCACAGCATCGGCGGGCCGCCGTCCTCGGTGTCGGTCCGGATGATCGCCTCCGAGCCGAGGCGGACCACAACCTCCAAGGCCGAGGGCTCCCGCACGCCGTCCTCCGGTGTCCTGCCAGTCGTGTTGCCAGTCGTTTTGACCATCGTCCTGCCCGGTGTCACGGTGACCAGCCAACCAGGTACGCCGGCCCACCGACACGGTGACAACGTGGCAGAAAGGTGGCATACCCGTTGCACGGGGTGTCCTGATCTGCGTAAATATGCAAGACGGTTGGGGGTGAGGGGTGAAGCGCCGCGCGTTGGCCGAACGCCGCAAGACGATGGGGTTCAGCCAGGAGGATCTGGCCGCTGAACTCGGCGTCGACCGGACCACCGTCATCCGGTGGGAGTCCGGCGAGACCGAGCCTCAGCCGTGGCATCGGCCGCGGCTGGCCAAGGCGCTGCAGCTGCCCGTCGAGGACCTCGCCGACCTGCTCAGCGGCCCGCCCCCGGCGTACGCCCCGGGCCCGCCGCCAGCCCGAGCGCTGTCCTTCGAGGACGAAGCGTCGCGGGAGTTGTACCGGCGTGGGTACGGGTTGCTGGCGCACGGCGACCGGGAGGGCATCGGGGCGGCCGAGGCGCTGCTCGAACGGGCGGTCCACCACGATCCGACGTTCGCGGGGGCCATCGCGGCCCGCGGCTACACCCGATGGCGGAAGTACTTCGCGGGCTGGTCGGACTCCGGCGAGGCCCTGCAACGCGCACTCCGGGACGTCGAGGCGGCCCTCGAAGCGGACCCCGGTTCGGTCATCGCCCAGATCACCTTCATCCGCGCCTGCTGGGACATGGGCTGGCACGAGCACGCCCTGCGGGCCGGCCGCGCTGTCTACACCCGGCACCCCGACAGCCTCGACGCCTCGGTCGCGTTCGCCCGCGCGCTGACCAACGCCGGGCTCGCCGACGTCGCACTGCCGCTGGTCGACTCGGTGCTCGCGGCCGACCCCACCGACCTCGCCGCCCAGAAGCTGCGGATCTGGTGCCTGATGCTGCTCGGCCGCTTCGCCGACGCGGTCGAGACCGCGAGCGCGTACCTGCCCGGTCACCCCACCGACGCGAACACGCGCTGGGCGGTCGCGCTGGCGGCGTACCACTGGGAAGGCAGCGGGGACCTCGCGGCGCGAGTCGCCCGCGAAGCCGTGGCGGCCGATCCCGAGGACGTGACAGTGTGGACGCTCCTGGGCTACCTGAGCCCTGGGACCTGGGCGGAAGCACTGGACCGGCTCGGCGCGACCGAGCCGAACAGCCGGACCGCCGCGTGGCTCGCGAACATCCACGCGGCCGCCGGTCAGCGGGAGACGGCCGGCCGCCTGGCCGACGACCTGCGGGCCGCCCACCCCACGAACGGCTACATCATCTATCGATTGGCCCACGTGTACGCGGAACTGGGGCAGACCGAGCCGGCGCTGTCGTGCCTGCGCGCCGCGATCGACCTGGGTTTCCTGTCCGTGCAGCTGCTTCGCCGCGAAGCGGACTTCGGCCTCGCCTCGCTGCGGGGAATACCCGACTATGAGACGCTCATCCGACAGCTCGACGACAATGTGGAGCGATGCCGACGGCAGTACGTACCTTGGGGAGCCGCGAGATGAGCTTGGCCAAGAGTGACCGCGCCTGGATGTCCGGCCTCGCCGGCGAAGGCCTGGTCACCATCGGCGACCCCCGGCTGAAGGCGCCCGTCGCGGTGATCGACCCGCCGTCGGAGGCCCACGACCTGCTGGACGCGATGGTCACGCGACTGCGATCGCTGAACGGCGCCGGCCTCGCCGCCCCGCAGGTCGGCGTCTCCGCCCGCGCCGTCGTCGTCGAAGTACGCAAGACCGACGTCTTCCCCGACCGGCCGGAGACACCGCTCGTCGAGATGATCAACCCCGTGATCGTGCAGCGCACCCCGGCCGACGTGCTGGGCTGGGAAGGGTGCTTCAGCGTACCGGGGATCATGGGGGTCGTGCCCCGGTCGTTCTCGGTCGTGGTCACCTTCGCCGGACGAGACGGCTCAGTCGTGAACCAGGAGTTCACCGGGTACGCCGCCCGCGTCGTCCAGCACGAGGTCGACCACCTCGACGGGCACGAGTTCGTCGACCGGATGGGTTCGATGACCAGCCTCACGACCGTCCAGAACTACCTGGACCACCGGCGCGACGACCCCTCCTGGCTCCGCTGACGGGGCCGGCCGCTTCGCGCCCGGCTTTCGCGGCCCGGCTTTCGCGGCCCGGCTTCCGCGGCCCGGCTTCCGCGGCCCGGCTTCCGCGGCCCGGCTTCCGCGGCCCGGCTTCCGCGACCCGGCTTTTTGGCAGCAGATCACGGATATGCCTGGAATCTTGGGCCAAGATCGCATGCATATCCATGATCTGCTGCCTTCAGCGCGGCCAGCGCCCGGCGCCGAGCGCCCGCGAGGCGCGGGGTTAGCGCCCAGCGCGGGGTCCAGCGGGGGTCAGCGGAGCGCGGCAGCGCCGGCGGCGGCGTACTTCTCGTCGAGGTCGCCACTGGGCGCCCCGCCCACGCCGATGGCGGCGATCGGCGTACCGTCGACGACCACGGGAACCCCGCCACCCAGGAACAACGTGCCGGGGATGTCGCGGATGGACGGTCCGGTGCCCCCGGCGCGGCCGGCGAGCGCCGAGGTCGGCTGGCCGAACGACACGGCGGTGAACGCCTTGCGCTCGGCGGACTCGTCGGTCTGCGGGCCGGCACCGGTGCTGTGGAGGGCCAGCCGGACGACGCCGGAGCGGTCCATCACGACTACGGAGACCTTCTGGCCGTCCTTCGTCGCGGCGGAGAGAGCGGCCTGCGCCGCGCGCAGGACGGCGTCGTCGGTCAGCGTACGCACCTCGACGGTGGAGCGGACGGACACCGCGGGGGTGGCGGTGACGGCGGCGGCGGTGCTGGCCGGCAGTGCGATGCCGAGGGCTCCGGCGGCGGTCAACGCGCCTGCTCCGACGGTGAGGGCGAGACGACGGCTAATCTGCATGATCCCATTCCTTTCGAACGACTGACTCCGGGCGACTGACTCCGAGCGACTGCTTCGGAGAGGCTGACTTCGAGCCGGCTTTCCAGCGGCTGTTTCGGGCGGCCGATCCGGCGGAACGTCCGGCCGACGGATTCGAGTCTTGCCGGGAAAGGGCGGCCCCACCTGCGGCGGTTGATCGATCGCGGCATCCATCGAATGGTTGATGGCGGCGTTCGGCGCGGCCGTAGGGTTGGATCATGCGCGTCTGGATGCATGCTGGCTTCTACCTGTTGCTCGCCTCGTCGGCGGCCAGGTATGTGGCTCGGCATGGCTGGAGCGCGCCGGTGCTCGGGCTCGCCGCGTTGCTGGCGATCGCGTACGCCGTCGCCATGGTGTGGCGGCCGGTGTGGCGGCCCCGGCGGGTGGGCCTGCTCGTGGTGGCCGTCGTCTGGCTGGCGATCGTCCTGGTCGCGCCCAGCTTCGCGTTGTGCGCCGTGCCACTCGTCTTCGTCGCGTTGGACGACTACTCGCCCCGGACCGCAGTGACGATCATCGCCGTGCTCACGGCCGTGGTGGTGCTCTCGTTCGTCCGGCTCAACGGCTGGCATCCCGACGTCGGGCTCATCGCCGGCCCGGCCGGGGTCGCGATCATCACCACGGCCGCGTACCTCCAGTTGGCCCGGACCAGTCAGGCGTTGGCCGAGAGCCGACGCCGCGCGGGCGCGCTGGAAGAGCGCGCACGACTGGCCCGCGACCTGCACGACACCGTGGCCCAGGGGATGTCCAGCGTGAATCTGCTGCTCCAGGCGGCCGCCCGGGCCTGGCCCGCGGACGCCGCGCAGGCGAATCTGCGGCAGGCGATGACCGTGAACCGGGACACCCTCGGCGACATCCGGACGGTCGTGATGGACCTCAACTCGCTCCAGGGCCGTTCCCTGGAACAGGCGATCGCCGACGTCTGCGCCGGCGTTCGCGGCCCCGGGGTCCGGTTCGCCGTCGACGGCGACCGGTACGCATTGCCGGAGCAGACCGCGATGACTCTGCTGCGGATCGCCCAGGGCGCCCTGGCCAACGTCGCCGAGCACGCCCAGGCGCAGACCGCCGCGGTCACCTTGAGCTACCTGCCCAACGAGGTGCGGCTCGACGTCGTGGACGACGGGGTCGGCTTCGACAGCGCTCATTCCGGTGCCCGGCCGCCGGCCGGTCCGGGCCGAGGGTTCGGGCTCGAGGCGATCGCGCGCCGGGCCGAGCTGGCCGGCGGCCGGGTCACGATCGAGTCCGAGCCTGGCCGGGGCACGGCGATCGCGGTGGCGATCCCGACGGAGGGAGCCTCCTCATGAGACTGATGCTGGTCGACGATCACGTGGTCGTCCGGGCGGGCCTGCGCGCGCTGCTCGAATCCCAGCCGGGCGTCGAGGTCGTCGCCGAGACGGGTACCGGCGAGCAGGCGGTGTCCTTGGCTGCCGCACTGCATCCGCAGGTCGTCCTGATGGACCTCCAGCTCGGCTCGGGTATCGACGGCGTCGAGGCGACCCGGCGGCTGCTCGCCCTCGAACCGGCGCCCCGGGTGCTCGTACTGACCACATACGACAGTGACGCCGACGTGGTGCGGGCGATGGCCGCCGGGGCCGTCGGCTACATCCTCAAGGACATCGCGCCCGACGACCTGTTCCGCGCGATCGACGACGCGGCCGCTGGGCGTACCGCGCTGTCGGCCGCCGTGGCCGGCCGGCTCGCCCGTCAGGTGCACCAGCCGGGCGTCGCGCTGTCCGCCCGGGAGACGGAGATCGTCACTCTGCTCGCCGAGGGCCTGACCAACCAGCAGATCGCCCGCCGCCTGCTGATCAGCGAGGCCACGGTCAAGACCCACCTGGTCCACATCTTCAGCAAGCTCGGCGTCGACTCGCGTACCGCGGCGGTCACAGAAGCGGTCAACCGCCGCCTGATCACCCTGCGGGGCCGCCCATGAGGCCGCCCATGAAGCGCCGTCTGATCATCCTGTTCGCGGTCCTCGCGGCCGTGCTGTCCCTCACCGTCGTCGCCCTGCAGAAGGAGAAGACCGAGATGCCCTCCGCCGAAAACCTGCTGTCCGCCGCCGCCTCCGGTGACACCGCGACGGTACGCCGAGAGCTGGCGGCCGGCGTGCCGGTCGACGTACGCGACGGCCATCGGCGTACGCCGCTGCTGCTCGCGGCGTTGAACGATCACGTCGACACCGCGAAGGCGCTGCTGGACGCGGGGGCCGACGTCGACGCCCAAGACGACCGCAACGACAGCGCATGGCTGGTCACCGGCGTCACCGGCAGCGTGGCGATGCTGGAGGCGCTGCTCCCGGCCGGACCGGATCTGACCCTGCGCAACCGGTTCGGCGGGATCTCGGTGATCCCGGCCAGCGAACGCGGCCACGTCGACTACGTACGCCGAGTCGTCCAGACCGGTATCAACGTGAACCACGTCAACGATCTCGGCTGGACGGCGATGCTGGAAGCCGTGATCCTCGGTGACGGCACCCGGCCCTACGTCGAGATCGTCGGCATCCTGTTGGACGCGGGAGCCGATCCGGCCATCGCCGACAAGGACGGCGTCACGCCGTTGCAGCACGCCTCGGAGCGCGGCTACACCGATCTCGCCGGGCTGCTCCGATCCCGCGGCTGACCTGCCGGCCGAGCTGCTGGCCGAGCTGTCGGCTGACGTGCCTCGGTTGCCTGCCTCGGTCGCCTGCCCCGTTGCCTGTCTCAGTCGCCTGCGTCAGGTGCGGGGGAGGACCTTGGCGATCTCGGCCAGCGCCGCGTTGAGCGCCTGATATTCACGGTCGCCGATCTGATCCTCTTGGTGGAAGCGCGTCAGATGCCGGGCCGCGTCGGTCAGGTCGCTCCACGCTCGCCGGTTTCGGCCGCTGGCCGCGTTCCGGGCCAGGTCGCGCAGATCGCCGTCGAGGGTGTCCGCCGCATCGCCGTCGATGCGATCGGCCCGGTCATACGACGCGACCAGGTCGCGGGCGGCCGCGATGAGCTGCGCGGCCGTCTTCTTGGCCGGGGTCGGGGAGGGCTTGCGGGTCGGCGACGGCGAGATCTCCGTGGCCTCCGGGGTCGGCTCCAGCACTTCCTCGTCGGTGGGCTCGGCGGCGACGGTGGGCCCGGCGACCGGCTGCTTCGGCTCCGGTGTGCCGCCCGACAGGAGCAGCCCGGTGAGGATGCCGAGGACGATCGCCAGGACGGCGGCCCCGCCGATCACGCCGAAGAGCCACCGGTTGGACGAGCCTTGGGCGGCGTGCCGTCCCGGCTGGGTGGTCGGCAGCATCTGCGTCGGCGGATCCTGGTCGTACGCCATGTCGCAGATAATGCCCGGTCGCCCCGGTCCGGCGAAACCCGTGACACCGGCCCGTCCACACGGAGTGGCCCGCCTGGCGGCTGGGCGTGCCCCGGCCGCGTACGCTGCGCGGCATGACTGACCTGGTGACCCGGTATCTTCAGCTCGGCCTGCGGCTCGGCCGGGTGGAAGAAGGCCTGGTCGACGTCTATTTCGGGCCTCCCGAGCTGGCCGAAGCCGTCGCCGCCGAACCCGCGCCCACTGCGGGCCGGCTCGCCGACGAAGCCGCCGAGCTGCTCGCCGACCTGCCGGACGGCTGGCTGCGCGACCAGGTCAGCGGCGTTCGGGCGTACGCGGGAGTGCTGGCCGGCGAGCGGCTGACCTTCGCCGAGGAGGTCGCGGCCTGTTACGGCGTACGCACGGAGTTCACCGACGAGTCCGTCTTCGCGGCCGCACACGAGCAGCTGTCGGAGTTGCTGCCGGGATCCGGCCCGCTCGGCGATCGGTTCCGCGCCTGGCGTACCAGTCAGGTGCTGGAGCCGGACCGCGTCGAGGCGTTGGCGCGGGCGGCGATCGAGCTGGGCCGGGCTTGGACCGAGCGGCTCGTGGAGCTGCCGCCGGGCGAGGGTGTCGAGCTGGCCCTGGTACGCGACGAGGCCTGGTCGGGGTTCAACGAGTATCAGGGTGACCTGCGCGGGCTGACCTCGATCAACCTGGATCATCCACGGACCGCGCTGGACACGCTGCACCTGGTGCTGCACGAGACCTACCCGGGGCATCAGGCCGAGCGGGTGCTTAAAGACCACCGCCTCGTCCGCGGGCAGGGTGACCTCGCGGAGACGCTCGTCCTGGTGCCCACCCCGCAGTCGCTCATCAGCGAGGGCCTGGCTGAGCTGGCGCTGGACCTGGTCGTCGACGGGCCGGGCGGGGCGGAGTTCACGGCTGCCCTCGGCGTCGACGTGCGCCACGCGCTGGCAGTGGAGCGGGCCATCCAGCCGTTGCGCTGGGCCGACGTCAACGCCGCCATCATGCGGTCGGACGAAGGGCGGTCCGACGATGAGATCCGCGCCTATGTACGCCGCTGGGGCCTGCTGGACGAGGAGCAGGCCGAGCACGTGCTGCGGTTCATGAGCGCGCCCGGCAATCGGACATATCTGGCAGTCTACCCGGCCGGCCGGGAGCTGTGTCGGAGCTATGTGGACGGTGACCTCGCGAGGTTCCGGCGGCTCCTGGCCGACCAGGTACGCGTCAGCGACCTCGACGATCCGCGTTGATGATCAGCCCTGTTGGTCAGCCCTGTCGATCAGCCCTGACCCGTCGCCTTGTCGGGTTAGTCCCGTTGTGCCCGCCGCATGAGCGCCCTACCGTGCATTCATGGAGAAAACGCCGCTATCCCCCAAATTGGATGCCGCTTTCGACCAGATCGACCTCGCCCGGCGCGGCGCGATCGACCGCACCGCGATCCTGCACCAGGCCGGGCGCGTCCTCAGCGCGTTCGGTCAGGAGACCTCCACCGCCCGGGGTCGCGAGACCATCGCCCTCTACGGCTGGTACTGGGACTGCCTGTCCGCGCACGCGGGCGTACCCAGTGACGGGCGCATGACGCGAGAGGAGTTCGGCACGGCCTTCCAAGGCGCGTTCATCGACGGCGAGAAGTTCGCCGCCGTCTACACGCCGATGGCGCTCGCCACGATCCGGCTCGCCGACACCGACAACGACGGCTACCTCGTCCCGGCCGAGCTGGCCCGGCTGTGGCACGCCATCGGATCGTCGGTCGACGACATCACCGGCGCGTTCACCGCCGTCGACGCCGACGGCGACGGCCGGCTCTCCGTCCTCGAAGTGCTGGACGCCATCCGCGACTTCTACACCAGCGACGACCCGGCGTCGCCCGGCAACATGCTCTACCGGCAGGTGGCGCGCACGGCTTAAGCCCGGTCACCTGCTCCTGGCAGGTGACGCCGGCGGCGTAAGGCTGGTCGCCTGCTCCTGGCGGCGGCTCAGGGCCGGTCGCCGAGCGCCAGCAGTACCTGCCGAAGCGCGGCGATCGCCGCCTTTCGATCGGGCTCCGGCACGGCCGCCAGTGCGGTCGCCTGGGCGGTGGTCGCCGCGCGTACGGCTTCCTCCGAAAGCCGCACACCTGTCTTTGTCAGGCGTACCCAGGAACTGCGGGCGTCGGCCGGGTCCGCTTCGCGGTCGAGCAGCTTCGCTTCGGTCAGCCGGCGTACCAGGTTGCTCGTGCCGCCCGAGGACAGCATGAGCCGAGTGGCCAGATCGGACGGTCGCAGCCGATAGGGGGAGCCGGACGCACGCAGCACCGCGAGGATCTCGTACTCGGCTTTGGTCAGGCCGAGCCGGGCCAGCTCGGCGTTGACCTTGTCGCCGAGGATCGCCGCGAGCCGGGCGGCCCGCTTGGCCAGCTCCAGCTCTTCGCCGACGACGCCGGGCAGCTCCTGCGCCCAGGCCGCGGCGATCTCGTCGGTGGAGTCCCTGCTCACGCCCTCGATGGTAGAGGAGGGTTGCGGCCTGGTCCGATCATGAAGTACCTTTCAGAAAAGCTTTCTCGAAAGGTATCATCGTGTTGCTCCTCAAGAACGCCCACGTGGTGCCCGGTGACGGCGCGCCCGAACTGCCCGCCACCGACGTCCTCGTCCGCGACGGCGAGATCGCCGCCGTCGCCCCGAACCTGGCCGCGCCGGACGCCGAGGTCATCGACGCCACTGGCACCGGGGAG
>NZ_JBFBAZ010000030.1:0-72829 GCF_040682475.1 Hamadaea sp. NPDC051192 | reverse complement strand
CACCCCCGGCTCCCGCATCACCGCCGCCATCCCCGCCATCACCCTCCTCCTGGCCATCGAAGTCCTCTCCCGCCAAGGCAAACCCAAACCCGAACTAACCCCCAACCGACCCCACAAACGGCCGACCGGACAACCCCCGGCCACCACCACACCCGACCGGCCACGAGCCGCCAGCCGACCCACCGCTACCACCACCCCGACCCCACCACACACCCGCGGCCAACCCCCGGCCACAAATACGCCACCAACAGCACCGCCACCCCCCAACGGCCACCCACCACCCCCCACAGCCCCACCGCCCCGCCGGCGGCCACTACCGGTCAACACCGCAACCAAAGTGGCCACCCTCCTCGCCGACAACCCACACGCCGACACCACCACCGTGGCCACCCAACTCGGCATCTCCACCCGCACCGCCCGCCGACACCTCGCCGCCCTGCGATAAGGCCCGAGAGATGGCTTTGCCGACGGGCCAAGCTGGGTCGTCCTACGTCGGCTGAGCTGCCCCGCGCCATCGGTCGCCCTCGAAGCCTCGGGCCAGGCGACCATCCTCAGCTACAACGTGCCCGAACCGACGTCCTACCCGGGCCGCAACTACATCGAGCTGCCCTTCGACGACCGCAATTTCACCGCAGCGGGCAAGGTGGTCCCGGACCAGGCGAAGCTGGCCGGCCGTCCCCTGACCGAGATCACCTCCGTCGTCGCATCGCTCGACGGCGCCGCCGATCCCCGCGAGTTCCCGCTCGTCGCGCACGCCACCCGCAGCCTGGCCGGATTCGCCAGCCGACCGGCACGCACCCGAGGCGGCACGGCGGCCCGGCAGTGGAACCCGGACACCGGCGAGTCCACGGACGTGCCCAGCCCGGACGACGAGGACGGGACGGCGGTCGCGATCATGTACCAGCCGCCCTACATGTGAGTCGCCCACGAGTGCGCTAACGTCGTACGCCGTGCTGCCCGCTGGCGGTTGCGCGACCTGGTCGGTGGGTAATCCGTGATGGTGTGGGGCTACGGAACCCTTCCCGATCCCGAGTACGAGATGATCGTGCGCCAGCGGAGGTTGGACACCTGGTTCCAACCGATCGTCGATGGCGATAACGGACAGGTCGTCGGATTCGAGGCACTGGTTCGAGGACCGGCCGGATCGCGGTACGCCGCACCGGCCGCTCTGTTCGCCGAGGCGTACCGCGTCGGCAATGTGGTGGAGCTGGACTGGGCAGCACGGGCATCGGCATGTCGAGCCGCCCTCGCCGGTGGCCTGCCTCGCCAGGTGATGCTGTTCGTCAACATCGAGCCGCTGGCCCTCGATTCGCCATGCCCTCCAGACTTGGCCCCAGACATCGACGAAGCTTTCGCGCACTATCCGATCGTGCTGGAGGTGACCGAGCGGTCGCTGGAGCGTGACCCGCGCGCCCTGCTGGCAGGAGTGGACCGGCAGCGCGGCAAGGTGGCCGGATTAGCGGTCGACGATGTGGGCTCCAGCGTTCGCCAGTTGCCGCTGCTGTCCGCGCTCACACCCGACGTGATCAAGCTCGACCTGACGATCACCCAATCGCATACCTCGCCGACCGCACTGTCCTGTCTCGACTTCGCGTTCGAGCAAGCCGAACGCGCCGGCTCCGCGCTGCTGGCCGAAGGCGTGGAGACCCCGGAACACGCACGCGCAGCTCAGGCAATCGGGGCGCGGCTGCTACAGGGGCACTACCTTGGGCGGCCAGAGCCGGCCCACGGCCTCCTCGGCGACCAAGCCGATGCATTCGGGGAGCTGGCCGTCTCAAGACCAGTTGATGTGGATACGCCATTACAGGCGGTCACCGGTCAACCGGTGCGCCGCGCCGACCGGCATCTGCTGGTGGCATTGATGCGCCACCTCATCAGGACGAACGTGCCATCCAGCGGGCCGGCGATGTTGCTGCTGCTCGTGCCTGATCCGGCCGCGCTCGCCGCTGTCGACGGCGGGTTCCTCACTGCCCTGGCGCACCGGGACGTACTGATCGCCGCCATCGGCCCAGGGTTGCCCAGCCCACCGGCACCCGACGTACGGGGCGGCGCAATCCACGAGCAAGCGCTCGGCGGCTCCTGGTCGGCGGTGCTGCTCGCCTCCGGAGTAGCCATAGCCGTCCTCGCCGAGCGCCGCGACGGCGAACCCGAGCACATCGACTATGCCGTGACGCACGACCGAGACCGGGTCATCACGGCCGCCCGCTGCCTGCTCCGCCAGATCGGGCCGTCCTGACGCCCAGTGGCCCGATCATGCGACACACGCACGACGACGTCCGGCTCTCGCCGGACGTCGTCCTCGCTTCGGCACCCGATCAGAATCGGGTCGTCATCGAGTACCAGGTCGGGCCGAACACCAGCAGGACCACCAGGGCGACCACCACCATCGACCACATCAGCCGGCCTCGGGTCAGGGGCGCCGGCGAGATGGGCCGCTTGGTCCAGCGGCCGACCGCGATGACGGCAGCCACCGCGCCCAGCACGATGTTGGACGGCAGGAGTTCGAACTCACCGCGTACGACGTGGAAGGCCCCGGCGAGGATCATCGTCAGCGTCAGACCCGCCGCGGCGAGCGGCGTCAGGCCCGGCCGCACCCGCGTCATCGCCGGCAGGATCAGGCCGAGCCCGCCCAGCACCTCGGCGACCCCGATGAACACGATCAAGGGCTGCGACACGGCGGCGTACCAGGCCATGGCCTGCGGCGCTGCCGCGTACATGGCGTCGTCGTAGAGCAGCACCTTGCCGAACCCGCTCCCGGCGAAGAAGACACCCCACAGCGCCTGCACCACCCAGAGCACGCCGTTTCCGGTGATCCGCGTACGCCGCTGCCCGGTGCCGACGGTAACCACATCCGCGCTGATCTGAGAGGCCATGTCCGATCACTCCTTGTGTCGTGGGCCGTGCTGACCCGATGGATTCAAGGATCTCGGCCGGGCTGCGGTCCGACATCCGTAGCGGCTACGGACCCGGTCACGGAACCTGCCACGGAGGCGCCCCGCAGACCGGAGCGGGCGGCAGGTACGGCGACAATCCCGGGCCTCACCGCTCACGCTGCCGCCGGCTGTAGACGAGGGCTGCGATGGCGGCGAGTGCGGCTCCGGCGCCGGCCATGGCGAAACCCACTTGGTAAGCGTGCTCGGTGGGGATCGTCGTGGATGCGATGGTGTCGCCGGCGAGTACAGCGGCCGTCGCGGCTGCGGCGATGGCCCCGCCGACGAGCCGGAGCAGGCTGTTGACGGCGCTGGCGATGGCGGTCTGGCCGGGGTCGACGTGTTCGACCGCCATCGTGCCGAGCGCGGCGAAGGCCAGCCCGATGCCGATGCCCAGCACCGTCGTGGTGATGTAGATGTCGTGGCGGTGCTCGTGCGCCAGGGTGATCCAAAGGCAGCTCAGTGCGGTCAACGCGGAACCGGCGGCGACGAGCGCACTCGCCGAGTATCGGCGCATCAACCGGCCGGCCTGGGTGGAGACCGCGATCATCAGCAAGGTCGTGGGCAGGAGGAACAGTCCTGCTTGCAGCACCGACGCGCTGAAGCCGTACTCCGCCTGAGGTGGCGCCTGGACGAAGTTGGGAATGAGGGTGAAGCCGCCGTAGAGGGCGAAGCCGATCAGGAACCCGCAGACGCTGGCGCCGACGGTGCCACGGTGGGTGAGCATCCGAATGTCGACAAGCGGGGCTGCGCTGCGGCGTTCGACCAGCAGCCAGCCGATCGCCAAGACGATGGCTCCGGCGGCCAGGCCCAGCACGCTCGCGCTGGTCCAGCCCCAGGAACTTGCCTTTCCGATAGCCAGCAGCAGGCAGACCAAGGCGCCGCCGAGAAGGACCGCGCCGGGCAGGTCGAGTCGTTCTCGGCGGGGTACGGCCTGATCGCGTACGGTGAGCGCCGCGAACAGCGCGGTGATGGCGGCGATCGCGGCGATGGCCCAGAACACGGCGCGATAGCCCGTGGTGTGGCCGGCGATGACGCCGGCTAGCACGAGGCCGCCGCCGACGCCGATGCCACCGGTGGCGGAGACGATGCCCAGCCCGGTGGCGAGTTTCGCCGGGGGCAGCGCGTCGCGGACGATTCCGATCGCCAAGGGAAGCGTCGCCATCGAGATGCCTTGCAGGATCCTGGCTGCGATAAGGGTCGAGACCGTGGTGGCGTACGCGCCCAGAACGGATCCGGCGACCAAGGCGACCATGGTGAACAGCAGTACGCGCCGCCGACCGTACATGTCCCCCATGCGGCCCAGCAGCGGTGTGGCGACGGCACCGACCAGCAGGCTGATCGTGAAGGCCCAGGCGACGGTGACCAGTGGCGCGGCGAGCGCAGCTTGGAGGCGTCCCAGCAGTGGGAGCACCGCGCTTTGCTGGATGGACGCAGCAGCCGCGACGGCGGCCACCGAGATGACCGACGACCAGGCCGTTCTAGCCGCCGGCTGGGTCTTCTTTTCTTGCATCTGCGCAGACGTCATGCTTCTTACCTAACTTCGGTATGCTTTACGCGAGCAGAGCTCGGCTAGGCCGGCTCGAAGGGATGACCGAACTATATACCTAAGTTAGGTATCTTAGGAGTGTGACCGTGGCCACTTCCCCATCTGCGGCCCTGCTTGCGCGGCTGGGCGCACTGGGCACCGCAGCCAGCCGAGGATCGCTGTACGAAACGGCGGTGGCCGCGACCGGTCTGGCACTGGAGAGACCTGCGATCAACATCCTCAGCGTGCTCAACGCGGCGGACGGACCGCGACGTGTCGGTGAGATCGCCACCGAGATGCAGGTCGAAGGCCCGCACATCACCCGGCATGTCCAGCGCTTGGAGCAGCGTGGCCTCGTCCGGACGGTGACCGACCCGGCGGATCGCCGAGCCCGTCTCGTGGAGATCTCGCCCGCCGGCCAGGAGGTCATCGACCGCTACCTCGCGGTCATCTTCGGCTGGATCGACTCCGCATTGGACACCTGGTCCGGTGAGGACCGCGATCAATTGTTCCGCCTCGCCGGACGGCTCTTCGACGACCTCGCGCGACAGCTGGCCGCCTTTGAGCAGACACCGCAGCCCGACCGCTGAGGCACCGGCGCTTTAGCGAAGGGTCGACATCTCGAAGAACTCATCTGTCCAGGGCTCGCACAAGCCCAAGTATGCGTTGGCGGCGTCGCGGCCCTTGAGCCGGAACAGGTACGCGGCGATGAGCGCGTCCAGCGGGCGGCCCTGTTTGTCGAGGCCGCTGAGGGTCACCGCTGCGGGATCTTTCCGCAGGCGTACCAATCTGCCGAGGGTGTCCGGCGCCGGCCGTTGGATCTTGTTCAGCTCGTGTAACCCGCGAAAGTAGGCCGCGTCGGGGTGCTCGCCTGCGGTCAGCCGGTCGAGATCGAAACAGAGCCCGAGCGCTGTCGTCCATTCACCCAATTGCGCGAGGCGCCCGCAAGCCCGGGAGAGCGCGAGGGATCGATAGAACTCCGGCGTTTGCCGGTCGCCAGGGTATTGCTGTTTGGCGCTGTCTAAGGCTTCGACGAGCGTCATCACTTCGGCGAAGTGCAGCGTCGGCAGCGCGTCGCGCAGCTGGAAGAACAGCCAGCGCGGATTGTCCGGCTCCCGCCGCCGTGCTGATTCGACCAGAGCCACGTTGCGCTGGATCTTGTCCTTGGCCATCACCACTTCGGAGCCGTAACCGTCGTGCCACAGGACCAGATCGATCCCGATCAGGCCGGGCACCGCATCGGCATCCGCGGGAATGTAGGGGTACTCGTGCACTTCGCCGCGGAAGCGAAGATGATCGGCGGGCACGATCCTGGCGATCTCCAGATATTCCGCGTCTCGACCGTCCTCCCGGATCACCGGCGCGAGAGCGCACCAGGTTATTCCAGCGACCGACTCGAACGCGCGTAAGCGGTCGCGCAGCACATCCGTGCAGTCGCTGTCGATCCACTCGTCGGCGTCGAGAAACATGACCCAGCCTTCGCCGACGGCGTCCAGCGCGGCATTGCGCGCCTGCGCGAACGAGTCCGCCCAAGCGATCTGCAATACCTCAACACGCTGATCGGAATAGCCGGCCACGATTTCCAGGGTGGCGTCGGTCGAGCCGGTGTCGACGACGAGCACTCGGTCGGCAGAGGTGGCCAGAGTGCTGTCCAGACAGCGAGCGATGGCGCGTTCCTCGTTGAGGGTCAGCACCACTATCGTGACGGGCCAGACCCTGTCGCCGCCGGCCGGCGCGCCGTCCGGGATTGGCTGATAGATCTCGAGAAGACCTGCGATCTCGTCCATGGGATCCCTGCAATGTGGACTGTTAGGTCGCGGGTGCTGGGTGGCCGGAGCGGAACGCCCGACCACCCAGCACCTGCGCATCGGGGAAGGTCAGTAGGTGCGGCAGGAGCTCGTCCGGCCGGCGTAGTACCGCGTGAAGTAGCCGCACATCCAGGCGTAGTGGTCGAAGGTGTAGCAGGTCGTGCGCGCGGAGTAGTAGTTGGTGGTGTAGAGGTAGTCGAAGTCCTGCCGCGCGATTCCGCACCACTTCATGTGGTCGTAGTTCTTGAAGTCGGGCTGGCTGCAGGTAGCCGCGGCGGCGGGCGAGGCTCCGGCGAAGACGATCGAACCGGACACGGCCATGAGCACCGCCGCGTAGGCGAAGAACTTCGATCGCCGTTGCGTCCGGGGCGCCGCCGCGGGAATGGTCACCGGCGCCGAGGAGAACTCGGCGTCGAGATCATCGAGGACACGGCTCTTCAGATCGTTCACAGAACGTATTCCTTCCACGAACGGAGGCCGGGCTCAACGCCGAAGGCCTCGCAATGGTGTGGGAGTGGAACTGATTGCGAGATGGACGATAATCAGTCGACTCAGGCGAGGCAGTCGGCAGAAGTGCCTAGTCAATCAAGTCCTGAGGCGAGGGCGTCCACCACGCGGCGTTCGAGTCACGATCGCGAGCCGAACCGATGCGCCCCGCGCACGAACGGCACCCGTTCGACCAAAACCGTGCGATTAAAATAGAGACCGCCGACACCCCAGTCAATGGGGTGCCGGCGGTCGAGAACGGTTCGGTCGACTGGTGATGGTCATCCCGGTCCAGACGATCCACCAACCTGAATCACAGGTGACCTTAGAAAGACCGTCCGGGTTCTTCCACGCGCCGTATTTGTACTTGTACCGAGGCGACGTCAGGAGGCCATCAGTCTTGCATCGAACGCTGACCCTGAACAGGAACGAAGAGCCATTCGAGGCGCAGGTCGCCGATGCGGTACGGCCGATGGTCACCATGACCTACGTGGCGGAGCCCAGCCGTCTCACCAAGCCAGAGATATTCGCATACGCCTCCTATTGCGGGATCCGCAACGCTTGCTCGATCCGGCATGTGCACTCTGGATCGGGATGTTCACCTGGCATATATGGGCCGTCAACTGTTCGACTGCGCATGACGCGATGGACGTCGAGGCGAGAAAGCCGGGATCGATGCTTCGAGATCACTGCCAACCGCGGAGCTTGTCGGGATTGACCACGAGCCACACGACATGCACTCGTCCGGCGGCGACGGTCAGGCTGGCTACTCCCACCACGTGGCCCGCCAGGCGCAGAACCAGGCCCGCGCGCCCGTTCACAGCTCCGGCCGCCACGAGGACGCGGGGTCGTCCGCCCAGGAAGGCCGTGAGGAACCCGGCTATTCGCTCCGCTCCGTGGACGGGGTCGACGGGAACTCGCAGCTTGCCGCCGCCGTCGACGATGAGGACCGCCTCGGCCGCCAGCGCGCGCCGAAGTGCCGCCGAGTCGCCGCCTTCGCACGCCGCCGCGAAGTGCTGGGTGACCACGTCGGAGGGGTCCTCGTGGCGGGGCACCACGAAGGCCGCGGGGGCCCGGCGCGCCGATGCCGGCTGGGTGTCGATCGCTGGGCCGGACGTCACGCCCCGGCCGATGGTTTCGACGGCGGCGCTCAGCCAGGAATCGGGCTGTGCGACAGCGGCACGTTCCGCGGGAACGAGCAGGTACCAACGGCGGTAGGCCTCGGCGACGATGCGGTCTGCCGTCTCCGGCGAACCGATTCGCGCCGCCAAGGCCATCAGGTGCCGACGTTCGTCGAGCACCTGCGCCAGAGACGTAGTGTGCTCAGCGTCAGGATCGAGCACAGTCGACGTCCTCACGTCGCCACGGGATCACGTGACCTCATCCAGGTCGCGGTCGTTGGGATGGTCACTGCTCGGGTGCCTCCTCCCGGAAACCGATCGCCCGGTGGGTCCCGTCGCAGAGCGGCTTGTTCGCCGATCGTCCGCATCGGCACAGCGTCACGCGGTTCCGCGTCTCGATCGGGGTGCCATCCGTACGCAGCACCGCGACCGCGCCGGTGACCCACAGCGCACTTGCGAGCCCGTCCTCTTCCTCCAGGATCGACACCGCGGGCGGGAGGTCGACCTCGATCGTCTCGCCGCCCCGTTCCAACGCGTACGAGTAGGACCCGGACGGGCAGTGGTCGATCCGGCTCATGATGTCCGAGCGCACGTCGCTGTCCTGGGAGTCGTCGAGCATCTTGGCGATCGGCCGCGTACGCCCGAAGCAGAACGCGGCGTGGATGCACAGCTCGCCGACGCGTTGCGCCGACACGCCTACGCCGTCGTGCACGTGTTGCAGCTCTCGGTACGGTTTCAGCGGGGCGGCGTCGGAGCCGTCGAAGCCGATCCGGACGTGCGTGCCGTCGCAGAACGGCTTGTTGCTCGATTGACCGCAGCGGCACAGGGCGTAGGTGTCCTCGGTGGGCAGTGGTTCGCCGGTTTTCCAGGTCACCGCCTTACCTTCGGCCGATACGATCTTCGTCTTGCGCCGCAGGGGGATCCCTCCGTAGAGGAGGTAGGGGCCGTTGGGGAGCGCGACGATGCGTCGCCCTCCCCCGGCGTGCCAGGCCCGCTGTTCGGGCGGCACGTAGTCGAACGTCGGCCCAGCCGAGGCGCCGCTGCCGTCAGGCGTACCCATAAGATCCTGGGCTTGGGCCTTGAGCTGGAACATGCTTGCGATGGCGACGGTGAGCAACGCCGGGCTGCCGTTGAAGGTCTCGTCCAGCAGGTGAAGGACGGTGCCGTAGGTGTGGTTGAACTTGTCCTGCGCGACGCGGACCGGGCTGCCCAGCGGGTGGTCGGTCAGCCGTGGGTTGGGCCGCATCGGACGAACCGCGGTGAAGTCGACGGTGATCGCCTCGCCGGTGGGGCCCGAGGCCGCGGTGTCGCCGCGCTGGTAGCGGCGGCCCGCCTTGAGTTCCTGAAAGCGGTAGTAGTGCGCGACCTCGTCGCGATCCGGATGGAAGACGTCCTGGTCGCCGTCCCAGACTTCGCCTCGCGACGTTCCCTCGCCCTGTTCGACGATCTCCGCCACGGCGGCCAAGGCGCCGGCCAGGTCCTGGATCGCGGGTAGCCGACCGGCGGTGTGCCGGAACCCGCCGGTCACCTGCCGGGCCGGATCGCCGGTGAACACCGCGTGCTCCCCGAGCCGGTCACACAGGTCGCGCAGGCCTTGCTCGATCGCGGCGTAGAACTGGCCGATCGTCTCGTAGCGGTCGCCTTCGGCCGGGGCGCCGGGTGGCGCCGGCTGTTCGATGCGCAGGAACATGTCCAGCGCCTGCGGGCCGAACGGCAGCAGGGCCAGTTCCAGCGATGGATCGCTGTGCGGCAGTCGCCGGGGGTGTGGCGGCAGCAGCTCCGGGGTGTCGAGCCGGGGTCGGCCGCCGACCGCGTTGAGCAGGTTGGCGGCCAACGCCAGGTGCAGCATCTCCTCGGCGAAGACGCTGCTGATGACCTCGGCCGCGGCCGGGTTCCGGGTCGCGTCCAGCGAGTAGAGGGCACACAGGTAGGGCGGCAAGGTCGCGTGTTCCAGCTCGATGGCCCATTGCAGATGTACGCGCAGATCGTCGAGCGTGGTGATGCGTGCGGGGGTTCGCACCGGTGTCTCTTTCACGTGTCGAGCCCGGAATCGACGGCGTCGGCGCGTGGCGCGTCGCGTTCCAGTGCTTCGATCGCGCCCAGCAGACTGCGCAGGCCGACCTGTTCACGCTGGGCGTCGGCCGGGTCGAACTGCCATTCGGTGACCGGCCGGTTCAGGGCGTCCTCGGGATGACTCCTAGCCTGCAGGGCCAATTCCGCCGCCACCTGGATCTCCAGGTCGTGCAACGAGTCGCTCATCGCTTCCCACCGTCCGCGAGCCAGTCGGCGTAGGTGAGGTGGCCGAGCGCCGCGCCGTCATCGGGCACCAGGGAGCGCTCCGACAGCTCGGCACCGAAATAGCGTGCGTGCGGATCGGTGACGACCTGACGCGTATCCCCCCAACTCCTCAGCGCCTGCTGGAAGAAGTCGTCCATCCGGAGCCGCTCCGGGCCGGCGACCTCGGTACGCCCGTTCAGCGGTGCGCCCGTCGCGACGCGGGTGACCGCCTCGGCGACCTCCTCGCCCGCGATCGGCTGGAAGAGCACCGGCGCCAGGCGTACCTGGTCGCCGTCGGTCGCGGAGTCGGCGATGCCGTGGGCGAACTCGAAGAACTGCGTGGCGTGCACGAGCGAGAACGGGATCGCCGACTGGGCGATCAGCTCTTCCTGCGCGGTCTTGGCCCGGAAGTAGCCGCTGTCCGGCAGCCGTTCGGTGCCCACGACCGACAACGCGACGTGGTGACCCACCCCGGCGGCCGCTTCAGCGGCGAGGATGTTTCCGGTGGACTTCTGGAAGAATTCCAGGACCGCCGCGTCCTCGAACGAGGGCGAGTTCGACACGTCGACGACGACCGAGGCGTTGGCCACCGCGTCGGCCAGCCCTTCGCCGGTCAGCGTGTTCACGCCGGTGTTCGGGGACGCCGCGACGGCTTCGTGGCCGAGCTGCCCTAGTTTCGTCACGACTTTCGAGCCGATCAGTCCGGTACCGCCGATAACCACGATCTTCATGAGAGGGCCTTTCTGTTCAAAGCGAACCGCCGGGGACTCGGTCTCCCCGATCAACCAGCTATGACCGGGGAGTCGCCCTAGCTGTGACAGGTCCAGACCGACGGATTTCGTGGCGCCGGCTGGGCATGGTCCGTTGTCACAGCCGTCTGGGCTGGCCGGTCTTAGCTGGCTGGCAGCGGTGGCATGGGATCGGACCCGCCCCGCGTGAACAGACGAGGAGAAGCCGCATGAGGGACCTGCCCACCCGGTCCGTCGTCACCGATGAGCTTGAGGTGGCCTGCCATGAAGCCGGCCCCGCCGACGGCCAGCCCGTGCTCCTGCTGCACGGGTTCCCGTACGACATCCACAGCTACGTCGAGGTGTCCGATTCGCTGGCCACGTCCGGTTATCGAGTCGTGGTGCCTTATCTGCGTGGGCACGGCCTGACGCGGTTCCGGCGGCCGGACACCGTCAGGTCCGGTCAGCAGGCCGCCCTGGGCGCCGATGTGATCGCGCTGCTGGACGCTCTGGCGATGCCGCACGCGATCCTGGCCGGATTCGACTGGGGTGGTCGAGCGGCCTGCGTGGCGGCGGCGTTGCATCCGGAAAGGGTCACCGGCCTGGTCTCGGTCAACAGCTACCTCATCCAGGACATCAGCGTCGCGACGCGCCCGCTTCCGCCCGAGCTGGAGGCGGGATTCTGGTATTTCTTCTACTTCCTGACCGAGCGCGGCCGCGCCGGGCTCACCGCGAATCGCCGTGCGGTCGCCGAGGTGATCTGGCGGCACAACTCGCCGAAGTGGGACTTCACTCCGGCCGACCTCGACCGGGCGGCCAAGGCGTTCGACAACCCGGACTACGTCGACGTCGTCATCCACTCCTACCGTCACCGGCTGGGACAGGCCGCAGGCGCGCCCGCGTACGCCGCGGCCGAAGCCACTCTCGCGCTCGCTCCGGCGATCACCGTGCCGGCGGTCACCCTCGACGGCACCGCCGACGGGAACTTCCCGGCGACCGACGGCACCCCTGGCGCCGCGCATTTCGTCGGCCCGCGCGCACATCACCAGGTACGCGACGCGGGCCACAACCTCCCGCAGGAAGCGCCCGAGGAGTTCGCCGACGCCGTCCGGGAGGTCTTCGAAGCCGCGCGGGCGACGCGATGAGGCGTGTCGATCCGGCAGTCCAGCACATCGAGAACATCGTGGAGGAGAAGTGACCACCAATCTGACCGAGAAGGTCGTCCTCGTCACCGGGGCGTCGTCCGGCATCGGCGAGGCCACGGCGCTCGCCCTGTCGAAAGCGGGCGCTCGGGTCGCCGTCGGAGCGCGGCGCACCGACCGGCTCCGGTCCCTCGTGGACGACGCGTCCGGCGAGATGCTCGCCCTCGACCTGGACGTCACCGACCAGCCGTCGGTCGAGGCGGCCGTCGCGGCCACCCTCGCCCGGTTCGGCCGGCTCGACGTGCTCGTGAACAACGCGGGAGTCATGCTCAGTGGCCCGATCCTGGGCGCCGACACGACCGAGTGGATCCGGATGGTCGAGACCAACCTGCTGGGCTCCATGTTCGCCGTCCACGCCGCGCTTCCGCACCTGGTGGAGACCAGGGGCGCCGTCGTCCAGATCTCCTCGACCTCCGGGCGTACGGCCTCGGCCGCCAGCGCGGTGTACGCGGCGACCAAGTTCGGGATCACCGCTTTCTCGGAAGCGCTGCGGCAGGAGGTCACCGCTCAGGGCGTCCGGGTCATCGTCGTGGAACCGGGATTCGTCGCGACGGAACTGGCCGATCACATCACCGATCAGGCCATTCGTTCCCTGGCGCAGGACATGGCTCGGTCGATGCGGACCTTGCGGCCCGAGGACATCGCCGGTGCGATCCTCTACGCGCTCGCCCAGCCGGAGCACGTGGCGGTCAACGAGATCCTCATCCGGCCCACCGACCAGACCCGCTGATTCTGCCGCGTCCCATCAGTGGGGCCGGGCCGCTGGCCCGGCCCCACTGATCACTCTGTCCGCTGAGCGACGAGCACGCAGGCGTCGTCGCCCGCCGCGGCGCTGAAGTCGAGCCGGTCGAGCAGGGCCGCCGGATGATGGATGCCCGCGATCCGGTCGGCGAGTTGGCTGATGCCGTCATCGAAGCTGCCTCGCCGAATCATGCCGTCGGTGTAGAGGACGAGCGACTGACCCGGCCGCAGGACACGCACCTCCTGCTCGTACGGCGGTCGCGCGAACATGCCGAGCAACGGCCCGCGCGGGTTGGGCAGCCGCACCCCTCGCCGATGGTCGGACAGCAGGGCCGGTGGATGTCCCGCCCGTGCCCAGACCAGCCGGCCCACGCTCGGCCGGTACTGCGCGATGACGGCGGTCGCGGTGACCGAGCCGGCCGCCTGGCACAGCAGGTTGTTCAGTTTCGCCAGCACCACCGCCGGCGGTTCACCGGCGGCCGCGTACGCCGCCATGGCGTAGCGCAGGCCGATCATGGATTCGACGGCGGGCAGGCCGTGCCCCTCGACGTCGCCGACGGCGAGCACGACATCGCCGTCGGGCAGCTGCGTGACGAGGTACCAGTCGCCGCCTATGTGGACTTGCGGGTCGCCGGCCCGGCAGCGCACGGCGATCCGCAGCCCGCCGAGGTCGGTGATCAGGTCGGGTGTCGGCTGGATCGCGTGCTGCAGGACGTGGCTGATCCGTCGCTGGCGGGCCAGCTGCCGGCGCAGCGATCGGTGTTCACGGGCAGCGGGCAGGAAGGTGTCGGTCATCGCGTTCTCCTAGGCGTTCGGGTGGCGGCGGCAGCGAGGTGGTCTTCCAGCGCGGTGACGTCGCCGGTCTGCGCGGCGGCCCGGAACCGGACCAGAAACCGCCGATGTTCGAGCTTGTCGATGGGGTTCGGGCGGCCGCCGCTCAGCCGCCGGCCGGCCCGGCTCACGAGCTTGCGCGCGTACACCTCGGTGACCTGCAGGATGTCTGCGATCTGGTCGTACGGGTAGCCGAAGGCCTCCCGCAGAACGTAGGCGGCCCGCTCGACCGGGCTCAGTCGTTCCAGGAGCAGCAGACAGGCGATTTCCAGGGCCTCGGCGCGTTCGGCTCCGAGTGCCGGGTCGGCCTCGGTGTCGACGGGTTCGGGCAGCCAGGTGCCGACGTAGGTCTCGCGACGCGACCGGGCGGACTGGGCGACGTTGATCGACAGCCGGGTCGTGGTCAAGGCGAGGAAGGCCGCCGGGTTGCCGACGCCCTCGTGGTCGGTGCTGTGCCAGCGCACCCAGGCGTCCTGCACGATGTCCTCGGCTTCGGCGACGCTGCCGAGCATCCGGTACGCGATGCCGAACAGCCGGGGCCGGACCGAGACGAAGGCGGAGACGGCGTGGTCGAGAGTGTTCGCCGAGGTGCTCATCGGCTCCTCGCAGCGTCGTGCCGGCCACGACCGTGGAACGGCCCGATGCTGACGCCGTCGGTGTCCTCCTCCACCACGGCGATGTGCGGATGGCGACGCCAGCCACGGCATCGCACGACGACCACGGCCGCCCAGTAGGGGTCGAAGTCGTCCGACGATCGCATGATGCGTAGCCGGCGCCCCAAGCCGGCGGTGCACCGCTGACAGCGGGACTCGGCGGCGATGACGTCGTACGCGATGTGGATCAGCGTGAGGTCGAGATGGGTGTCTTCGAGCGGGCTCGGCGACGTGGCGTCACTGCGCCAGAACGTCCACGGCGTGGCAACCCAGTCCATGGTTCTCCTTTGGTGGCAGGCGTTTGCGTTTCCTCACCGTCACATCGCCAGTGGCCCGTTCGATCCAGGGAAACTCACTGGGGACGCCGGGCCAGGGCGGGGCCAGGGTGTGTGCTGTCACCAGGTTTGACCGCTGGAGCGGAGCACCATCTCGTTGACGGACACCTGCCGTTGCCTGGTCACGAGGTAGCTGATCGCATCCGCGACGTCGACCGGCCGCAGCGCCCCGGTTTCGTGCGCCGCTCCGGCGGACACGTCGCCGGGCCGCACCTGACCCACCCGTACGCCTTCCGGTCGCAATTCCTGCCGCAGGGATTCGGTGAATCCGGCGAGCCCGAACTGGGTCAGGCTGTAAGCGCTCGACGCGGGGCGGGCGACTCGGCCCGCCGTGGAGCCGACGATCACGAGGTCGGCCACCTGCCGGGGGGCGGTGGCGGCCGCGTCGATCAGGTACGGCACTGCGGCGTGAGTGATGTGCAGCGCCGTGGTCAGGTTGACGGCGACCATGCGGTCCCACTCCTCGACCGTGGCGTGCAACGCGGTGTTGATCAGCTGATGGCCGGCCGCGATGATCAGGATGTCGAGCCGGCCGAACCGGCGCAGTGTCTCCTGGACGGCGTCGGATGCGCCGTCCGCCGTGGTGAGGTCGGCCGCCAGCGCGGCCGCCCGGCCTCCCCCGCCAATGACGTCCCGTACCGTCGGCTCAAGGTGCTCGCGCCGGTCACCGGCCAGGGCGATCGCTGCGCCTTCTTGGGCCAGGCGGTGGGCTGTGGCGGCGCCTACGCCGCCGGTGGCCCCGGTGACGAGCGCGACGGCGGACTGAAGCGGCTGCTCGGACATGGTGGTCTCCTCGAGTCATGGACGACGCTGAGGCGTCGCCGACTCGACGAGACTCACGTGGCCAGGCACCCGCCCGCGCCAGGGAATCTCACTGGTGCGGGGCCTCCAGGGGCCTGGCGGTCTCGTGCTCGCCGAGCGGCAGGACGTCACGCAACTGCGAGCGCGAGGTGATGGCGAGTTTGGTGAAGATCTTGCGCAGGTGCCACTCGACCGTGCGCGGGCTCAGATAGAGCCGAGCCCCGACCTCCGGATTGGACAGTCCGTTTCGGACCAGCACAGCGATCTGCTCCTCCTGCGGCGTCAGCTCGTCGGTGGCGGTGGCGTTGACCGCGCGCTTGCGGACCGTCTCGCCGGTGGCCAGTAGTTCGCGCCGCGCTCGCTCGGCGAACGCCTCCATGCCGATTTCGACGAACATGTCGTACGCCGTGCGCAGGTGAGCCCGCGCCTCGGCCCGCTGACGCTCCCGCCTCAGCCACTCGCCGTAGAGCAGATGGGCGCGGGCGAGTTCGGGACGCAGCAACGTCCGGCCCAGCCGCTCGATCGCCTCCCGATACAGCAGATCGGCTTGGGTACCCGCGGTGAGCAGTGCCCGGCAGCGGGCCAGCGTTCCCTGCGCCCAATCGGTGTCGCATGGTTCGGCTGCTTCGGCCAGGCGGTCCAAGGCGCGGCGGGCCGCTTGGTCGTCCCCGACCCGTGTCGCCGCTTCGATGATCTCCGGAAGCACCCACACCGACACCCACAGTTCGGCGATCTGCGTACTGGTCTCGGCGGCCGCGGCTGCCTGCTCGTAGCGCCCGAGCCCGTTGTACAGCACAGCGGCCGCCCAGTTCGCGACGGTGACGCCCATCAGCTGGCCGTCCTGTCCGGCCCAGTCGATCGTGGCGGCGATCAGCTCCGCGGCCTCGGTCTGCTTGCCCTGCAACGCCGTAAGGAGCAGCCGGGTATGCTGCGCGATCGGAATCCGGGCGACGGTCGCGATGGCGTCGGACTCGGCGACGATCGCGGCGGCGCCGGCGAAGTCACCGGTCAGCAAGCTCGAAATCCCCAGCGACGCCAGGTAGATCGGCAGCTCGGTCAACGCTCCGGCCGCGCGTACCTCCTCCGCGGCCCGCGCGTAGGTCTGGCACATCGCGCGGTCGTCCCAGACGACGCAGCTCACCCCGGCGGCGACCCAGCCCCATTTCAGCAGATCCTCCGTGGTGTATGCGGCCGGATTCGCCAGGGCCACCATCGCCTCCCGCAGCGTGGGGAGGGCAGCTGTCCGGCCCTTCGTCACCAGCAGCGCGTACCCGGACAGCACCAGGTCGATCGGACGCGGGACGCCAGGCGGCGGCGGGACCGACCCCATCGCCTGCGAGACGGCGACCAGGCTGTCGCCGTCGGCGGCGATCAACGAGGAAGCACCCCAGGCCAGCAGATAGGTCTCCCGCGCCAGATCCATGTCGTACGGTTCGAGTCGCTGCGCCGCCGACAGCAACATCGGCGGTGCCTCGTTGTTGAACCCGGCCGCCATCGTGATGTGACTGCGGACCAGGTGTGCGCGTACGCGCAGGAACTCGGTCTGGGCGTCGAGCGCCGCGATGTCGACGAACCGCCGCGCGGCGGCGAGGTCACCCGCCCGGAGGCTGGCGTCGGCCGCGGCGACCGCGCGTTCGGCCCGGCGGGCCCGGTCCACGGTCAGCGCCACCGAACGCTGAAGGAACGCCGCCGCCGCGGCCAGCCCACCCCGGGACTGGGCCCGCCGGGCCGAACGTTCGAGTTCGGCGGCGACCTGCTCGTCCGGAGCGGCGGCGGCCGACGCCAGGTGCCAGGCCCGGCGATCCGGGTCGGCCTGCTGGTCGGTCACCTCGGCCAACGCTAGATGAACCGATCGCCGGTCCGCTTCCGGCGCGGAACGGTAGACGGCCGACCGCACGAGGGGGTGGCGGAAGGTGACCCGAACGCCGAAGGAAAGCAGACCGTCCATACCACCGGTGAGCGCCTCCGCCGGTGTCACGCCGAGTCGATCGGCGGCCCGCCACACCAGGGCGGGATCCCCGACCGGCTCGGCGGCGGCGATCAGCAGCAGCAACCGGGTCGCAAGCGGCATCTCCTCGATGCGATGCAGGAAACTCTCCTCGATCTTGCCCGGCAGCGTGTCCGCGCGCGGCAGGCCGAAGCCGCCGCCCAACTGGGTGATGGTCAGGCCGCGGTGCAGCTCAAGCAGGGCGAGCGGATTGCCGTCGGCCTCCGCGATGATCCGGGCCCGGACATGCCGGTCGAGCCGGGCGTGGGTCACCGAGTCGAGCAGGGCGTGCGCGTCACCGTCCCGCAACCCGGTGACCTCCAGCTCGGGCAGTCCCGTCAGCTCCTGGCCCCGTTCCCGGGCGCCGAAGACCAGCGCGACCGGCTCGGCCAGCAGCCGCCGGGCCACGAAACCGAGAACCTGCGCCGATGCCCGATCCATCCACTGCGCGTCGTCGATGACGCAGAGCAGCGGCCGACCCTCGGACGCCTCCGACAGCAGGCTCAGCACCGCGAGCCCCACCAGGAAACGTTCGGGCGGACTCCCCTCGCGCATGCCGAACACCGTTTCGAGGACCGCGACCTGTGGCGCCGGCAGGTTCTTCGCCCGGTCCAGCAGCGGTGCGCACAACTGATGCAAGGTGGCGTACGCCAGCTCCATCTCCGATTCGACGCCGGCCGCTCGCAGCGTGCGCATCTCTGCCGCGGAGCCTTCGAGATAGTCGAGCAGAGCCGACTTCCCGACGCCGGCCGAACCGTGCACGAGCAACACCCGGCTCTCCCCCGCACACGCCGCCGCGATCAGCTGATCAAGGACCTGCCGCTCGGCCGCACGCCCCAGCAGCCGGAGCTTCTTGCCGTGCCGTGAGCTGTAACGCCGCTGATCCACCCGCCACCCCGCCCTCGGTCGGCGGCCACGCGGGCCGCCCGGACTCATTTGCAGCAACAGACCGGGCAGCCCGCCGATCTGTGACAGCTCAGCCGTGAACCCGCGGCATGAACGGCGTCACACCCACCCGACTGTCACGGTCCCACCGGCTGCCCGGTCTGAGCTGACACCGGAGCAGAAAGGCAGCCACATGAATCAGCACATCCTCGAACCGGCGGCTCAGGCGTTCGCCGACGCGGTCGCCCAGCCGCCGTTCCTGTACGAGCTCGGGGTGGACGGGGCCCGCAAGGTCCTCGACGACGTCCAGGCGGCCCCGATCGCCATGCCGGAAATCGACGACAAGTGGATCATCGTCCCCGCGGCGGTGGGCGATGTGCGCGTACGCATCGTCAAGCCCGTCGCCGCGGAGGCGGTCCTGCCGGCCATCCTCTACGTGCACGGCGGCGGCTGGATCCTCGGCGACGCCGGTACGCACGACCGTCTGGTCCGCGAGCTGGCCACCGGGGTGCACGCCGCAGTCGTGTTCGTCGAGTACGACCGATCGCCGGAGGCTCGCTACCCGGTCGCGATCGAGCAGGCGTACGCCACCGCGCAGTGGATCACCCAGCACGGCGCCGACGAGGGGCTCGACAGCGCTCGGCTGGCCGTCGCCGGGGACTCCGTCGGCGGCAACATGGCCGCGGTGCAGGCGATCCTGGCCAAACAACGCGGCGACGTCACCTTCGTCCACCAGTCGTTGTACTACCCCGTCACCGACGCCGGCCAAGACACCGGCAGCTACCGCGAATTCGCGGACGGACCGCACCTGACCGCCAAGGCGATGGCGTGGTTCTGGGACGCGTACCTGCCCGAGCACGACAAGCGCGGCGACATCACGGTGTCGCCGTTGCGGGCGACCGTCGAAGATCTCGCCGGGCTACCCGAGGCGTTCGTCCTGGTGGACGAGAACGACGTCCTGCGCGACGAAGGCGAAGCCTACGCCCGCAAGCTCACCGCGGCCGGCGTACGCACGACGAGCGCCCGCTACAACGGCACTCTGCACGACTTCATGATGCTCAATCCCGTACGCGAGACCGCCGCCTCGACGGCCGCGATCGAGCAGGCGATCCACGTCCTGCGCAAGGCCCTCGGCCGCGACTAGCGCCCGCCGTCACCCGACTCACCTGAGTATCCACAGTAGAGGAGAACTACCATGTCCGAGCAGAAGCCGACCATCGTCCTCGTCCACGGCGCGTTCGCCGAGTCCGCCAGCTGGACCGGGGTCGTCGAAGGGCTCGCCGACCGCGACCTCGACGTCGTCGCGGTCGCGAACCCGTTGCGCAGCCTGCCGGGCGACGCCGCGTACGTGCGGGACGTCGTCGCGAGCATCGACGGGCCGGTCGTGCTCGTCGGCCACTCCTACGGCGGCATGGTCATCACCGAAGCCGCCGCGGGCAACGACAAGGTCGCCGCACTCGTCTACGTCTGCGCGTTCGCACCGGAGCACGGCGAGACCGCCTTCGAGCTGTCCACCAAGTTCCCGGGCAGCACCCTCGGCGCGGCGCTGGCCGCGTATCCGGTCTCGACCGGCGGCAACGAGTTCGCCATCCGCCCGGAGGCGTTCCACCACCAGTTCGCCGCCGACGTGTCGGCCGAGGTGGCCGCGATGATGTCCGCGACACAGCGCCCGGTCACGCAGGATGCCCTCACCACTGGGCTGCCGTCGCAGCTGCCCGCGTGGAAGTCGATCCCGTCCTGGTTCGTCTTCAGCGACGCCGACCTCAACATCCCGGTCGCCCTGCACCGTTTCCTGGCCGACCGCGCCGGGGCCAAGGGCGTCCGCGAGGTGCCCGGCGCCTCGCACGCGATCAGCGTCTCCGCCCCCGATGCGGTGACCGAGTCGATCCTCGAAGCCGTCTACGCGGTCTCGGCGTAAGCAGAATGCGGCGGAGGTCTCCGGTGGCGCACCGGGGACCTCCGCCGGATGCGGCTACCGTCAACGAAGACCTTCGACCATCAGCGCGGCGAGTTCACCCCGCGACTTGACGCCGACCTTCGGGAACAGCCGGTAGAGATGAGTGGTCACCGTACGCGGCGACAGGAACAGCCGCTCCGCGATCTCCCGGTTGCTCAACCCGTCGCCGGCGAGACGGGCGATCTGCTGTTCCTGCGGGGTCAACGAGTCGATCGCGTCGATCGGCTTGCGCCGCGACTCCCCCGTGGCCCGCAGCTCTGATCGCGCGCGTTCGGCCCACGGCGTCGCCCCGAGCGCGTCGAACGTGGCGGCCGCGGCACGCAGCAGCGGCCTCGACTCGGCGGCTCGGCGCTTGCGGCGCAGCCAAGCACCGTACGCAAGCTGCAGGCGGGCCCGCTCGAACGGCCAGTCGTGCAGATCTGCCGCCAGCGCCGAGTCGTACGCCCCCGCTGAGTCGGCCAGCACCGCTTCGGCATAGCGGAGACCGACAGCGAGTACAGGCGAACGGCTCGTCGTGGCGAGCGGCGTCAGTTCGGCCACCACGGCGCGTAGCTCGTCGAGTGCGCCGCTGTGAGCCGCGGCCTCGGCGAGGTGACCGACGAGGGTGAGCCGGACATACGGGTGGTAGGCCACATCCGCTGGATCGAACACGCGAAGCAGCTCCTGTACCGCCTCCTCCGGCCGGCCCTCGACGAACGCGACCACCCCGCGGATACGCTGCGTCAGCGCCAGCATCGGGTGCATGCCGGCCGAATGCAGCACCTTCTCGCCTCCCTCGGCGATCTCAGTAGCGGCCTTGCCGTTGCCGCGCAACGCCTCCGCCATCCCGAGCTGAAGCTGAGCCTGGAGCACGAACGCCGGCCGATCGACCTCGGTGGCGAGGGCGATGACTTCGATCGCGGCCGGTATGGCGGCGCGAACGTCGCCGGCGGTGGCGGCGTTGTAGGCCAGGCTCGTCAGGGTGTTCGTCAACGGGACGATCCGGCCCTTCCGCCGCAGCGCGGCCGCGCTCGTCGTCAGAAACGCGTTGGAGAGGGCGAACGCGCCGAGCCCCGAGACCGCGAGGCCGATATCACAGCCTTCCCAGGGTTCCAGATCCAGCCGATCTTGCAGAGCAGCCAGCCCGTCAAGGCAGTACGCCCCGCGTTCGACCGGCGCGGCCATCGCCAGCGCGAAGAGCACTCGCCAGTCGGCCACCTGAGCGCCGACCTGCTCCACCACACGCACGTAGCGCATCCGGGTGTCGTCGTCGGGGTTCGACCAGAAGAACCGCAGGCTGATGCTGTTCATCGTGCCGAGCGCGAGTTCCAGGTCGCCGGCACGTCGCATGCTGTCGATGTGCTCGGTGTAGATCCCCAGTCGACTACTGCCGGTCCAGCCTGCGGCCAGATACACCTCCGGGTACCACGTCAGCCGCAACCAGTCCGACGGGCGCAGGTCCGCCCCTTCCAGCAGGGCGAGCAGGCGGCGTACGGAATCCATGTCGCCTTGCTCACCGGCGATCCAGGCGGCCCAGAGCAGTCGGCTGCCGCGCTCCTGCGGGTCTTCGCTCAGCTGGGCGGCGCGCTCCATGGCGGTCAGCGCGACGGCACCGGCCTGCCGGTCGCCGGCTCGAATGGCGGCGGCGGCGAGTTCCACGGCGAGCGTCTCGTCGGGGCCGGCGGCCGCCGCCGCCCGATGCCATAGCCGCCGATCATGGCCGGTCACAATCTCCGCGAGGCAGGCGTGCACCCGCCGCCGCTGCGCGACCGCCGCCGACTGCCGCAGTGCCGAACGCATCAGCGGGTGCCGGAACCGCACCTGGTACTGCTCGTCCACGCTGATCAGCCGACCGGCCACGGCCGGCTCGACGTCGTCGGCCGTGGCGGGCCGGTCCAGGAACCGGGCCGTCGCCGCGAGCACCTCATCGAGGTCGTCGCCGTCATCGAGCGCTGCCACCAGCAGCAGCGCACGCGTCTGGGCAGGCAGTTGGTCGACCAGCCCCACGAACGTCTGCTCGACTCGGGTGCTCAACGGAAGCGACGACGGCGACAACACGGTCTGGCCGGTTCGCGCGGCCATACCGCCGAGCTCGACCAGTCCAAGCGGGTTGCCCGCGGCCTCGGCGAGCACCCGGTCGGCCAGCGCCGATGAGAGTTCGGGCGCGACCTGGTCGAGCAAGGCGCGGGCGTCGGACGGCTCCAGCGGTTCCAGCCGCAAGTGCGGCAACGCGGCGGCGGCGAGCAGCCGCTCAACGTCAGCGTTGTCACGGGCCGTCATCACGAGCGCGACCGGATCCGCCGCCAGCCGCCGGGCGACGAAGGCCAGCACGTCCCAGCTCGCCCGGTCCAGCCACTGCGCGTCCTCGACCGCCAGCAGAACGGGTTCGTCGATCGTGGAGAGCAGGCTGAGCACCTCGACGCCGACCTGGAACGGCGACTCGCCCGCCGCAGTGCCCAGGTCCGGGCGCACCCGTTGAAACAGTTGCTGCACCCCGGCGTACGGCAAGTGGACCTCGGCCTGCACGCCGGTGGTGGTCAGCACGCGCATGCCGCGTTCCGCGGCTCGCACACGGGTCTCGCCGAGCAGCGCGGACTTGCCGATGCCGGCCTCACCCCGAAGGACGAGCGCGCCGCCCCGGTCATGGACGGCCTCATCCAGCAGAGTCGTCAGCGCCCCGGTCTGTATCGCCCGGCCGACGATCACCGGAGGCCTCGGGCCGATACCGGTTGTGTCCGCGACTCCCGCAGTCCTCGTGCTCCGCCCGCCATCCGGTCCCCCTGCCTGCTGCCGACGATCATGCATCAGGCCCAAGACCAGGGCAAGAGACGCAGGTCACCGACCGTTCGCGGCAGGATCCGGATGCCCCGGCTACACCTCCGCCTCGACGGCGTTCCGGAGACTTCGGCACGACATCAGCAACTCGCTGAGGCCGACCCTCCGGCCCGCAACCGGCCGCCTGTCTCGGCGTCTTTCCGCACCACCCGCCACTGCGGTCCGCAGATGCTTGCGGGCCCGGCTCACCAGCTGGCGGGCGTACACGGCGCTGATCTCCAGAACCTCCGCGATCTGCTCATACGGGTACACGAAGGCTTCGCGAAGGACATAGGCCGCCCGTTCCGCGGGAGCGAGTCTCTCCATCAGCAGCAGGCACGCGAACTCGAGCGCCTCCGCCCGTTCCGCGCCCAGCGCGGGGTCGGCACTGGTGTCCACGGGCTCCGGCAGCCATTGCCCGGAGTAGGTCTCCCGCCGCGAACGCGCTGACTGGATGACGTTGATGGACAGGCGAGTGGTCGTCAGCGCCAGGAAGGCCGACGGGTTGGCGATGGCCGAGCGGTCGGTGCGCTGCCAGCGCACCCAAGCTTCCTGAAGCACGTCCTCGGCCTCGGTCACACTGCCCAGCATCCGGTAGGCGATGCCGAAGAGACGCGGCCGCGTCTCGACGAAAACGGCGACCGCCTCTTCCAGCGTGTACGCCCGGGTCGGCCGCTCCGAATCGACGCCCATCGAAACTGTGTTGGCACCATGAACCATGCACCGAACGTAGGAGCGACCGGTGGTTGCCTGCGTACGTAAGAGTACGTAATTCGGCGGACCATCTGAGCCACGCGGCGCAACAGCAGCGACGTCGGGGCGTCCCGACGGACGTTACTTCTCGGCGGCGCCCGGCTCGGCAGGTCGGCAGCGGCGCAGCCGGGCGACCAGACCGGATGGGGCCGGCGCAAGCCAGCGCACGATGGTCTCGACGACCTCGGGGTCGACGTGTTGCGGCCGCGCATAGTCCTCTGGTGTGGACGGTCGGCTGCCGGAGAAGAACAGGTGGTCGTCGGCGTCGAGCACGCGGATCATCACGTCCGCCCGGCCCGCGAGCCCCGCGCGCCAGCGGCTCAGATCGTCGGCGACGGTGACTTGGTAGTCCCGGCCGCCCTGCAGGACCAGGATAGGGCGCTCGACTGCGGCCGCGGTCGCGACTTGGTCATACGCCCGCGCGTCGAGCCAGTACACCGCCGGCCACCCGAACAGCAGCTCGGTCGCAGGAGTAGCAGCCGACAGCTCCGGGTCCTGGACGGCGGCCGCCTGGCGGGCGAGCAGGTCGGCCGTCCCCGCCGCGCCGGGATTGAGGCTGACGAGGCGACGGGCGACGCGTACGGCGGCGGCTGGCAGCGGGGCGGCGTCTGCGGCGAGCATGACGAGGCCGGCGATCCCGGGCTCTTCGGCCGCGATCCGGGGCGCCACCTTGCCGCCGCCGCTGTGGCCCAGCACATGGATCCGGCCGGCATCCACACCAGACGTCCGCCGCAAGAGGTCGAGGGCGGCCCGGGTGGGCGGCGCGTACTCGTCCATCATCGTGTACGGATCGGGGCCGAAGACCGGCTTGTCGAAGCGAACGACGGCGACGCCCCGGCTGGCGAGCCCCCAGGCGAGATCCTTGAGCGGCTTGTTGGGTCCGGCGGTGCCGTCTCGGTCGAACGGCCCGGCCCCGGCGAGCAGGATGACCGCCGGCCCGGCCGGAGACTTCGGCAGCGTCAGGCTGCCCATGACATCACCGAGAGCCACCTCCCGCTCGGCGAACCGGCCGGGCTTGGCATAACCGGGCGCCTGCCAGCTCTGCCCTAGCGGTGGCGCCAACCGCAGGCCCTGCACCTGGCCGGCGTCGTCGACCGACAGCACGAGCGTGAACCCGCCCTGTGCACCGGTAACCGGCACGCTGACCCGAATGCGCCCGTCCACCGACTCGGTCACTGGTTCCCCGACAGCCAGGTGCGGACCGGCCTTGGCCGCTTCGGCCATCCAGGCCGTCCGTAAGGTCTCCGCTGACACGACGGCCCGGAGCGGGGCTGCGAACAGCGCCTCGACGTCGGCGAAGCCGCCCTCGACAGCCAGCGCGGCAACGTGCGCGGCGATCCTCGCCGGCTCCAGCCTCATCCCAACTCTCCCCCGGCCCGACGCTATCATTCTCATAACATGCGAACGGTAGCACATTATGCGATCATTGCTGGATGGAGACCCTGGAGCTGCTCGGCCACCCGGTACGCCTGCGGATCGTGCACGCCCTGCGGGGCGACCGGCTGCTCACCACAACGCAGCTGGCAGCGCTGCTCCCGGACGTGTCGAAGGCGATGGTCTACCGTCATGTCGATCTGCTGGCCGAGGGCGGAGTCCTGGAGGTGGCCGAAGAGCGCCGCGTACGCGGTGCGGTCGAACGCCACTACCGGCTACGCCGGGAGCGGGCCGGCATCGACCCGGCCGAAGCGAGCACGTTCACCCCCGATGACCACCGGCGCGGCTTCGCGGCCGCCGTCGCCGCCCTCGTCGCCGAGTTCAACGCCTACCTCGACCGGCCGAAGACCGACCCGGCCGCCGACCCAGTGGGGTACCAGCAGCACGCCATCTGGCTGGACGAGGAGGAACTGCACGCGATGATCCGGGAGCTGCGCGCAGCCATCGTGCCCCGCCTGGGCAACAAGCAGACCCCAGGCCGGGCGCGTTACCTGCTCAGCCCCATCCTCTTCCCCAGCGAGTTCCCCAACGAGGAATCCCGGCCGTCCTGACCGCAGGGGTTCGCCTCCAGAAGCGGCGGATCCGCCGGAAGACGCCGACACGCCGGTGCCCCAGCCGCTGTCACGGCCGATGACACCGTCCTACAGCGACAGACGTACTCGTCCGGGTGACCGTACCCGTCAGCACGCCGTGTGACCCTGAGTCCGCAAATCGTCACAAGTCTCGGCGAGTCGGCTTTGCCCTGATGGAGTGGGTTCAGTCGATCCCGAGAGGGGGCATGATGCTCATCATCATCACCAAGGACAAGAAGATCCGGACGTTCTACAGCGGCGCCGGCTCGAAATCCGGACTGTGGGGACGGGTACTGGAGCTCAACGTCACCGACGATCAGGACCGGGCCACCAACGCCCTGAAGAAAGCGCTCAGCCTGCTGGGCGCCGACGAACCGTTGTGCCTCGTCGGCCACGGCAACGACACCGAGATCGGCGGCAGCGGCAAGACCCGCGACCCGTGGGGCTGGCGCTTCGATGAGATCGCCCCGATGCTGGCCGCCCTGCCCCACCGGCCCTCCGTCGTGCTCATCGAGGCGTGCGCCGAGGAGGAAGACGACGGCACGAAGATCGACCCGATCTTCGGCTTCGCTCAGGCGCTCGCGGATCAGCTGAACAAGCCCGGCCAGGCCGGCCGGATGAGCGGCTGCACGGTCTACGGATACACGAACGAGACGGACTCCCAGCACACACTGCCCAACCCCGGCACCATCGCCAGGAGCGTCGAGGTCGTGCCCTACCTCATTCACTGACCCCAGACGGCCTGCGCGACCTCGGCTCTACCGCAAGGAGGTCGTCCGGTCGGTGACTGGCGGGGCTGGGGCATCGCTGGACTGAACCGCCCGGATCGCCGTCCGGCGGGAAGCCTGTTCTCCCTGCCGGACGGCGATGCGGCCCAGTAGATGACTCGATCTAGTACACGTAACCGGGCCGGTTCGACAGATACAGCCGGTACCAGTTGGCGTACGGGTAGTCCGTCGACGGATAGGTCGGGATCGGCAGGCCCGTGCTGTCTTCCGCGAACCGCGCCACCCGGACCAATCGCTCGTTCTTGACGTCGTTCATCCAGGTGGTCTGCGGCACTCCCCGGTTGGCGGTGATCGCGGCGAACGTCCCGTTCCACAGCAGCGTCGGGTAGGTGTCGCGGTCCTTCTGATCGTCGTAGCCGACCTCGGTCCCCATGATCTGCGGATAGATGATGCGGTGCCACGAGTCGCTGGTGATCGGGCTCATGGAGTACTGCAGGACGTCCGTCATCCCGGCGGGAAAGTAGCCTGAATCGACGGTGATGACCTGGTCTCTACTGTTCTCGGCCTGATCGGTGCGATGCCGGGGCCGGCTCGTCGTCTGCGACCCACCCCACGAAATCTGTCCGAGGCTGACCTGCGCGACGCGTTCGATGCGAGTGTTCGGATCGGACGGATCCTGATGGATCTCGCTGACGGTCCGGGCTCCGGTCCACTTCAGCGACGGGTGGCTCCCCCTCATGAGCGAGGTGCTCGGAACCTGCCAGGTGAGCTGACCACCGGGCCCGAGGTGGCCCAGTCGGTACCAGAGCGCGGCCCGGCTGGGCGACTGGTGGACCTCGACCAGGACACCGGAGTCGCTCAGCGCCACGGCCGGGTTGGTGCCGGTGTCGTAGCGGCCGTGGGTCTGCCAGGTGACGGTCCAGTCGCCCTGGACCTGCCCGGTCCAGAACCACAGCGTGCCGTGCCCGGAGTCGTGGACCTCGACGACCTGGCCGCTGTCGTTGATCGCGACTGCGGGCTTCACGCCCCGGTCGCGCAGGTACGCCAAACGCGACTCCACCCGGCCGGAGAGCACGGGGATGATTTTGCCGCGGTAGTCGTAGACCCGGCGGTCGATCCCCGGTAGGGCGAGCCTTCCGCGACCGAAGACCGAGATCAGGTTGTTGACGAGGACGGCGCTGCTGCCCTGCTCGTCGTTCAGATTGCTGTGGGTCGCGAGCACCAGCGTGATCGGCGCTGCGGTCCGGTTCTGGTCCGACCACTGCTTCACGACGAGCAGCCAGTCGGTCAGCTGATTGGTCCGCGGGTTGCCGCCGCCGTGGTACACCTTGTCCCCCGGGGACTCGTCACCCACCTCGAACCGGCCGTGGACCAGGTGGACGTCGAGCTCGAGCTGGCGGACGTGGGCGTTCAGCTGAGACTGCAGGTCGTCGCGATCGCCTCCGATGCCGCCGGAGAAGCTGTCGTGCGTGGCGGCGAAGACGGCTTCGCCGAACGTCGGATCGCTGCTCCGGGGCGCCCCCGCTGTCGGTGCCGCCGTGCCCGGCGCTGCCAGAGCGGAGCAGGCGGTCGCCGCGATGAGCGCCGTGACGAGCAGTCGCATGGGTTTGCGCAACAAGACCTCCTTGGTCGTCGAAAGAAGGCGACTGCGGGGGTTGCCGCCAAAATGCGACAATATCGCATAAATCACTTAGTTCCGGCTATTGCGCCACGTGGCATCCCTGTGCCCACCGGGCTTCCCGATCTGGCGCGGCCGACGATCCCTCGACTCCCTGCTTGACGGGACCGTGACGATGCAGTTTCATCTCCCTAACAAAGATTCGTCGATTTCTCTACATCACTCGGCAAGAACTCGGCAGACCGTTGGGGCGTGCGTTCCGGCCGGGCGACTCGCCGTGCCCCGAGGCCCATAGGAGACTCACATGCGACGTTCTCCCCGCTTAGCCACCGGACTGTCGTTGACCCTGATCAGCGGCATGCTGACCGCGATCTCGGTGGCGGGACCGGCTGCGGCGGCCGGCGCGGCCGTGCCGTTCACCAGTTATGAAGCCGAAGCCGGCACGCTCAGCGGTGGCGCGACGACGGTGTCGCTGGCCGCCGCACCGACCACCCAGTACTCCAGTGCCACGCTCGAAGCGTCCGGCCACGCGTACGCGCATCTCGGCGCGACCGGCCAGGGCGTGCAGTGGACCAATGCGACCGGCGGACCGATCAGCGCGATCAACGTACGCATCAGCATTCCCGACACGACGAGTGGCGGTGGCCAGACCAGCACGCTGAACCTCTACGTCGACGGGACGCTGCGCCAGACGCTGGCCGTCAACTCGAAGCAGACCTGGCTCTACGAGGGCAACAACAACTACAACGGCAACAGCCAGAACCCGGCCGACGGCAATCCCCGGGTCTTCTTCGACGAGACGCACGCCCTGCTCACCGGTACGCCCATCGCCGCGGGCAGCACCGTCATGCTGCGCAAGGACGCGTCGAACTCCGCGGCGTTCTACGACGTCGACGTGGTGGACATGGAGAACCCGTCGCCGCTCGCCCAGCCCGCGAACTCGATCTCCATCACCGACTGCGGCGCGGTCGCCGGCACCGCCCCGACCAACGGCGCGGCCGACCCGGCAGCCACCGACAGCCGGGCCGCCATCCAGACCTGCATCGACCAGGCGCAGTCGCAGGGCCGGACCTTGTGGATCCCGGCCGGCACGTTCTACGTCAAGGGAACCCAGGGCTTGTCGGCCACCGGCATCACGATCGCCGGCGCGGGCATGTGGTACAGCACCATCTACCGTGACGTCCCGCTGCCGAACAGCACCCCGTTGCCCGCCCTGTGGAACCTCACCTCCACCACCATCCGGAATCTGCACAACGACTCGAACGCGACCAGCCGCGCCACCGTCGACGGCGCGGGCGGCACCATGGACACCACCGGGACCAACTGGGTCGCCGACGGGATCTGGACCCAGCACACGCTGTCCGGGTTCTGGGCGTCGGGCACCGGCGGCACCATCCGCAACTGCCGGCTGACGACGATCTGGGCCGACGGCGCGAACATCAACAACGTGTCGCTGGACAACACCGTCGGCAACAACCTGACCATCACCGACAACTTCGTCCGGGGCACCGGAGACGACGCGATCGCGATCAACTCCGTCAACTACAACGACATCAACGGCACTCGCGTCTACTACACCCCGATGTCGAACGCGGTAGTCACCAACAACACCTCGATCGCCCCCTGGGGCGGCAAGGGCATCGGCATCTACGGCGGCAGCGGCCACCGCGTCGAGAACAACTACATCTCCGACACCGCCCGCTACATCGGGCTGGGCGCGGGACGCTTCGGCGTCAACGGCAACGACCTGTCCACCACCACCGTCTCCGGCAATGTCGTCGTGCGGTCCGGCGGGAACGCGTACAGCCAGGGACAACCGGCGTTCCACATCGGCAACGGCGGCGACGGCCAGAACGTCGGCCTCGTCGACCACGTGACCGCCGTCAACAACACCGTGCTCAACTCGCTCTACGACGGCATCGGCTTCTCCACCTCGACCAACACCGTGCTCCAGAACAACACCGTCACCTCCCCCGGGCGCAACGGCATCGTCGTCGCCGCGCCCTTCTACCCCGCCCCCACCGGCTCCGCGACCATCACCGGCAACACGGTCACTGGCGCGAGCACCGCGTACCTCAACAACTCCGGCGGCTTCACCGCCGCGCTGTCCGGCAACAGCTGGCAAGGCGGCGGCACTCCCGAGGCACCATTCGGCGGTACGCCCAGCGCAGTGCCCGGCGTGCTGCAGGCGGAGAACTACAACACGGGTGGGCAAGGCGTCGCCTACAGCGTGAACTCGACGAACGGGACCGCCAACGCCTACCGCGCCGACGGCGTGGATCTGGAAGCCACCTCCGACACCGGCGGCGGCTACAACCTGGGCTGGACGTCGAGCGGCCAGTGGTTCCACTACACCGTGAACGTCGCCACCGCCGGGACCTACACGGTGGCCGCCCGGGTGGCCGCGCAGAGTGCCGTCGCCGGCGCGTTCCACCTGGCCAACGCCTCGAACACCAACCTCAGCGGCGCCGTCGCAGTGCCCGCCACCGGCGGCTGGCAGACCTGGGCCACCGCCACGGCCCAGGTCACGCTGCCCGCCGGGACCCAGACTCTGACGGTCTATCAGGACAACGGCGGCTGGAACCTCAACAGCCTGACCTTCACCGCCACCACCACCTCCGGCCCCTACGGCGGTACCCCGGCGCCCGTGCCCGGCACCGTGCAGGCGGAGAACTACGACACCGGCGGCCAGGGCAACGGCTACAACGTGACGTCGACCAACGGCACCAGCAACGCCTACCGCGCCGACGGGGTCGACCTGGAAGCCACCTCCGACACGGGCGGCGGCTACAACGTGGGCTGGACGTCGGCCGGTCAGTGGTTCAAGTACACCGTCAACGTCGCCACCGCCGGGGCGTACACGCTGAACTTGAGAGTCGCGGCACCCAGTGCCGTGACCGGCGCCCTCCACCTGGCCAACGCCTCCGGCGTGAATCTGACCGGGGCCGTGAGTCTGCCCGCGAGCGGAGGTTGGCAGACTTGGACCAGCGCGTCGGCGCAGGTGACCCTGCCGGCCGGGACCCAGACGCTGACCCTCTACCAGGACGCGGGCGGCTGGAATCTCAACAGCTTGCAGTTCACCGCGGGCGGTACCAGCACGAACCTGGCAGCCGGCAAACCGACCAGCGAATCCGCCCACAACGACGTGTACGCCTCCGGCAACGTCACCGACTGCAACCAGGGCAGCTATTGGGAAGGCCCGAACAACGCCTTCCCACAATGGGTGCAGGTCGACCTCGGATCCGCCCAATCCGCGAGCCGAGTCGTGCTGCAACTACCCACGTCCTGGGGCGCCCGGGACCAGACGCTGACCCTGCAAGCCTCGACCGATGGAACGACGTTCACCACCGTGAAGACCTCGGCGGCCTACCCGTTCTCACCGACGTCGAACAACATCGTGACGCTGACGTTCACCGCGACCAGCCAGCGGTACTGGCGCATCACGGTCACCGCCAACACCGGCTGGCCCGCCGCGCAACTGGCCGAATTCCAGCTCTGGACCACCTGACGTCATGAGTTCGGGACGGTCGTTGACGGCGTGGCGAGAGGTGTCGATGATGTGCACAGGCCACATCGAAGGAGGGCTCTATGGGCAAGTTTCGTAAGGACCGCGCCGCGGTCAAGGTCACGGGTGCCGTGCTGACCGTGGCGGCCGTGCTGACCACGCTGTACACGCTGGCCGCGCCGGGCATCAAGATCTCGCCCTGGTGACACCAGCGCATCATGGCTCACCTGCTGTTCGTGCTGTCCCCGCTGGTCGCCGCGGCGCTGGTGGGGGCAGCTCTCGGCCGGGTGCCCTGGCGGCTGACCGGACTACGCCTACGCGCGACGGCGCTGCTCTGGGTGACCGCCGCAGTCGCCGTCGTCCGCTACACCGCGCCGGGCTGGCTGCCGGAGCCGCTGCGCCGAGCGCACGGACTCTGGCTCGCCTGTGTGGTCTGGGCACTGGCCACGATCTGGTTCGCGCTGAACCTCCGCCCGGCCACGCCGGTCGTGCGGGCCGGGCTGTGCTTGATGTGGACAGGATTCATGCTCAACGCGATCGCGGTCGCCGCTAACGGCGGCGCGATGCCGTTCGCGGTGGACTCTGGCGCTGCGGCCGGGGTAGGCCACGTTCCGCTCGGGCCCGGGCATCACCTGCCCTGGCTGACAGACGTCCTGGTCGTCCCCGCGTTCGCCCGGGTCGTCAGCGTCGGCGACCTGGTGCTGATGGCGGGCATCACGACGCTGCTCGTCGGCGCGATGGCCCGCCGACACACGGCCGCCGGGCCTGACGTGCCCGCACGGCCGACGGGTATCCGCTCGCCTGGCAGGATGGAAGGAGATTCGTACCGGCCGGGGAGATGAGGCGTACACGATGTCGGACCCGCAGGTTGGGGACGTCGGGACCGGCGACGGCTCCGCGCCGACGAGCCGGCACCCTTCCCCACCCAGCGATCTACGGGGTTGCCTCGCCATCATCGGCATGATCGTGTCGATCATCGTTGTGCCGGCCTTCGTCCAGCCGCTGCTCGGCGGGCTGCTCTACCGGGGCCTGGGCCTGGACGAAACCCCTGACTGGTACGACCTCGCCCCGCAGTACTGGCTGTTCGTCGCCCTCGGGGCGCTGCCCGGGCTGGTGGGCGTCTTCGCCGCCCTGCTCTCCGCGCAGCCCGCTAACCCCCGCGCCGTGTCCAGGGTCTCCGCGTTCGGCATGATCGGCGTCGGGTGGACACTCCTCTGGGTCGTGACCATGTTCGGCGGCCGGGTCACCGACGTGACCGCAGGTGAGGTGTCGCTCTCGTTCGACGTCAGCCTGACCGGCGCAGATTTCCTCCGCGACACGGCCAAGGCTGCCGCGGCCGCCCTGCCGCTCCTCATCGTCGGTCTCGGCCTGTCGGTGCTGCTGATAGCCCGACAGGTACGCCTGCCCTGGCGTGCCACCGCAGCGGGCGTCATCACCGTCGCCGCTGCCGTCGCGGTCGTCCTGGTCGGCCGGAACTCCGGCGGGACCTATCTCTAGGGATGTCTTAAGGCAACGAGGACCTCCAGCGACGTCTCCAGAAATGGCCTGCACCAACCCGACCTTGCTCGCTGAACCGCTGCTCGCTACGGCGTGGTCGGGCAGGCGGTTCCCCGGTCGAAGGTGTACCGGGCCTCGATGGTGAACGTGCCGGCGGTGGGCGTCGACAGTTCGGTCCACCTTCCGTTCTGGGTGAGGCAGGCGTGCGGGGCCTGGTCGTCGACGACGCCACGGATGGCCAGCCACGGTGACCAGGCGATGCGTATCAGCACCGAACCGGGGCGGGGCACGTCGAGGGTGAGCGCCGCAGGTCCGCCGGAGGTGACCGTGGCCGGCGGCGTGGCCAGGGGTTCGACGCCGTCGACCCGGTACACCCGCCAGTCTGCGTCCGCCCACACCAGATTCAGCCATGGGTGCCCAGAGGTGATGATCTTCGCTTCGGCGATGCCGGCGTCATCTGGCTCGTCGACCGACAGCACGACGTATCCGACGCTCCATTCACGCAGCCAAGCCCGGTAGTCCGCAGCCGTCAGCTCGTCCTGGTAGAACAGCGGGTTGCGGGCCACGTCCGCCTGCCGGTTCCAGCCGCGGGCCAGGTTGACGTAGGGCGCGAGCCCAGCAGCCTCCCAGTGCGAGCGCAGCGGCACCACCTCGACCCGGAATTGTTGGACGGCCAGCCGTCGCAGTTCGTCGATCAGCGGCCGGGCGTCGGCCACCCCAGCAGTCACCGGCGTGGTGTTGACAATGTTCACGACCGGATGCACGACGGTCCAGACGGCCATCGCCACCATGGCCGCATAGCTCACCCGCCGGGGCCAGCCGCTGCGTTTGCGGACAGCCTCGGCGCACATCAGGACCGCCGCACCGGCCAGCATCGCCAGGCGCTCGACGTTGCTACCGATCGGGGTCGGCAGCACCCAGCACAAGACGACGCCGGCCGCGTACACCCAGGCTCCGGCCCGTACGGTCGACCAGTCCCGCGGGACCAACACCGCGACCGCGACGGCCGCCGCGAGCGTGGCCAGCGCCGAATACCAATGAAACGGCTGCACGCCGGAGAACGGGAACAGCAGGGCAGTCGTCCCGATCACCACCGGCGGGCCCGCAGCCATCAGGTAGGCCGGCCGACGCCGGCCGGTCAGGAACAGCGCCGCCGCGAACACCTCGATGAACAGTCCGGCGACCGGGCTGCACAAACTGGCCACGGCGCCCAGCACCGCGGCGAGCACCGGACGTGGCCGACGATCCAGCAGGACGACCACCGCGAGCAGGGCGACGGCCAAGCCGAGCAGATAGGTGACTCGCCCGGCGGCGAGGTTGAGCCAGATGGCGAAGGACAGCCAAAGGATCGACGGCAGTGGCCGGTGCAAGCCCGATCGGGAGAGCAGCCGGGCGGCCAGGGCGGTGCTCGCGACGGCGGCGACGACACCGGTGGTGCGTACCCCGATCAGGACCATCAGGTACGGCGAAATCACGCTGTACGACGCGGGATGTATCCCCCCGTACCAGGACAGGTTGTACGCCGAGTCGGGATGATCGCGGACGAAGGCCGTCCAGGCGTACTGCGCCGCGAGGTCTCCTGCGTCGCGGGCCATCCACAGCGCCCAAACCAGGCTCAGCCCGCCGGCCAGGAGGGTCGCTGCGACGACCGGCCGGGCCAACCATCGGCTCCAGCCGGTGCTGGGACCGATCGCCATGCTGCCTGGAAGCGCCATGAGCGTCTGGTGATCCTTTCCTACGGGTCGGCCGCGGGGATGCGGTGCGATGGTACGCACGGCGGCCGCGGGCTCGCAGCAGGCCATCTGATCGGTGCCACGACGGCGATCAGTATGAACTCCAGGTTCGAGCGCTCGCACACCTGGCCGAGGAAGCAGCCGGGCCGGCGAGGAACAGGGCAGGCATCATGATCTACGAAGGGGATCCCATTGCCGACCAGTGCCATCACGAGAAATAGCTAAGTTGAGCGAATGGGATGGCATCTGAGCGAGCTCATCGCGAAGCACGGCGTACCGGGCGCACAGATCGCCGTACTGGCCGACGGGGAGATCCACGATGAGGCCGCAGGCGTGCTGAGTCTGCACACCCGAGTGGAAACCACCACCGACTCGGTGTTCAAGATCGGCTCAATCACCAAAGTCTGGACAGCCACGCTGGTCCAGCAGCTGGTGAATGACCGCGTGCTGGACCTCGACCGTCCCGTTCGCGACTACCTGCCCGGCTTCCGGCTCAGCGACCCGGCGGCCACCGAGATTCTGACTGCCCGCCACCTGCTCACCCACACCGGCGGCATCGACGGCAACCACTTCACCGACACTGGTCGCAACGACGACGCGATCGAGAAGTTCGTCGCCACGCTCGCCGACGCGGACCACCTGCTCCTGCCCGGCACCCTTTTCTCCTACTCCAACAGCGGGTATGTGGTGCTCGGCAGGCTCGTGGAATCGCTCCGGGGCAAGCCCTTCCACGACGTGCTCCGCGAGCACCTCGCTACCCCGTTGGGCCTGACCACCGTCGCCACCACCACGTACGAGGCTATCCTGCATCGCGCCGCGATCGGGCACGTCTCGGCCGACGGGGAGCTGGCGCCCACGAAGAGCTGGGCGGTCCGCTATTTCTCCACGCCAAGCGGCTCTCATCTCGCGATGAGCGCACGCGATCTGCTGAAGTTCGTCCACCTGCACCTCACCGACCCAGCGCTCGCGGTGCTGCGCGTACCCCAGCTCGCATCCGTCCCGGACTTCGGAGGCGGCGTCGTAGGCTGGGGGCTCGGCTGGATGCTCTACCAGGATGGCGTCGCCGGTCACACCGGCGTTTCCAAGGGGCAGAAGGCATTCCTGCGCGTCGTGCCCTCGGCCGGCGTAGCTGTAGCTGTGCTGACCAACAGTTCGGGTGCGGCGCCGATGGCCTACGAGATTCTCAGCACCGTCCTCGCAGATCTCACCGACGCGGTGACTACGCCGCTGCCAGTGCCGCCTGCGGCATCGCTCCCCGTCGACGTGGAGCGCATGTGCGGCACCTACCGCAGCACCCTGTACGATCGCACGCTCACCGTCGAGGACGACCGCGCGTTCCTCATTCGCCGTCCCCGCAACGAACTCGCGAAGTCCCTCCTCGGCAAGTCTGAGGAACGCGTCGAGGTAGTCCGCCTCAACGACAGCGCGATCATCACCGCAACACCGGGGCTCGACGGCCATCAAGTGCTGTCCCTTATCGGCACCGACGAGGACGGTCGTGCTCGATTCCTGCACGACGGCGCCGCCGCCTACCGGGTTTCCTGATGTCCCCAGGGGCGATCCCGATCTCCTCGCGGCCCGCCGCTATGTGTCGGCGGCCTCCCGGACGCGCACCGCGATGCCGCCGAGCATCAGTCCAGGCCCAGCTCGAACTGCCATCCCGGAGCAGCAGCACCGCGAGCCGGAGCCGGTTGCGGCGTCCTGATGACGAGCCAGCCGGGAAACGTGATGAACCAGGAACCGATGCCGTGGTACCTGTGACCGCCGGGCGCGGGCCGGTCGTGCGATGTCGTTTCTGGTCCTGACTGTCTGACCACAAGGTCAGCGATGGCTGGGCCCGCCGATCAGTCGATGCCTTCGACGATGCGGAAGTCGCGCTCGACGCCGTCCGGGAAGTCCACCAGCGCCTCCTGGTACGCCTCGCTCTCGTATGCCGCGACGGCCTGTTCGAAGCTGTCGAACTCGATCAGAACGACGCGTTGCGTGATTCCGGCCTCGTGAGCTACGACTCGACCGGCGCGGGACAGGGTGCGCCCGCCCCCAGCCCGGACAGCCGGACCGGCCAGCTTGTTGTAGGCAGTCAGCCGCTCAGGGTCTGATATGGCGGGGTAGACACTGACCCAGTAGCCCTTAGCCACGGAGACCTCCTGTGTTCGGCCGGATCGGTCCGACGATCCCGGCGATAGGTACGGCGGTCGACTGAATCGCCATATGCGCAGGTTAGGGCTTGATGTGCGGTCGAGGGAAAGACCAGTACGGGATAGACTCAGAACGGATCGTTATCAATCGGCGGGGAGGGCACGTGGCGCCGGACACGGTGAGCCTGCGGTACTTCCTGGTGCTGGCGCAGGAGCTGAACTTCACCCGCGCGGCCGCACGGATCGGTATCGCACAGCCCGCACTCAGCGCCCGGATGCGCCGATTGGAGGCGGAACTCGGTACGGCCCTGCTGGTCCGCAACACACGTAGCGTCGTCTTGACCACCGCCGGTACGGCTTTGGCGGAGTCCGCGCCGCCCGCACTGGCGGCGCTGGACCGGGCATGGGACACCGCCCGGAGCGCGGCGGCCGGTGAACTGGGCACGCTGCGCATCGGATACAGCCTCAGCGCCGGGGCCGAGACGGCACCGGCCCTAATGGACAGACTGATTCGCGGCACCAGCGGACTCGAGGTCAGCGCGGTCCCGATGGCGACACCGGAGATCTCCCCCGCAGTCGCCGACGGCCGCATCGATGCCGGGATCACCCGCGGTGAACAACCGGGCCGTGGCGTCCGCCGGTTCCTGCTGCGGCGTACACGCATCGGAGTCCAGCTCGCGCAGCACCATCCGCTGGCCGAACACCCGGAGATCGAGATCGCCGACGCAGCCGCGTATCCGCTGCGACTCGCGGACCGTGCGGCCAACCCCGTGATCCACGATCAGCTGTCCGCACTGTTCCGAGACACCCGGCCACACCCCCGATTCCATACGCCCGCAGTCTCTTTCGACATGTCTCAGCGTGACCTGCGCGACGGGGTCACCCTCGCCCCGGCCGGAGAAGCCGCGGCCACGGCACAACCGGCCGGTCTCACCTGGCGACCGCTGCGGGGCGCGCCCACCCTGGCGTTCCACCTGGTCCTCCCACGCGAGCAGTCACCACTGCACCGCCGCATCCGTGCGGTCGCCAAAACCCTGGCGCACGAGCTGCACTGGCTGCCGGACTGACCCACAAGTCGTGGCCGAGTTCTTCGACGTCGGTCAGTCTCGGTTGCAGGAGTTTGCTGATCGGCCGCCGGAGGGTCGACACGCGAGTACGCGGGGCCCGCCGGATGATTGCGGTAGGCCCCGCGGGACTTCGTCACGTCGACGCGGCAGATTCGCAGGCCGCGAGTAGGCCCGAATCAGGCTGCGTCGAGAGCTCTGGTGATCCGGCGAGTCATGTCCGCGATGCTCGGGCTGGGCTCGCGCCATTGGGAGCGGGCAGCGGTCTCGATGGCGACGATGACCGTACCGCGGAAGTTATCGGCCTCGGCCGGAGCCTTCTTCTTGAGGAGGTTCATGGCTTTCGTCAACGTCGGCAGCACTTGGTCGGTGAGTTCGGCGACCGACGTACCGGTCAGATACACGCCGCCAGTCTTGTCCGCGAGCACGTGCCCGATCGGACCGGTTGCGCGGGCGAGGGACATGGAGCCTTCGGCCGCGAGCTTGTGTGGCAGCCCACCGGCGACGCCGGCGGCGGCCAGGAGCGAAACGGCGCCGTACGCGGCGGTCCGCAGGGTCAGCTTGTCCTGATCGGTCAGGGTGAGGGACATGCGGATGCTCCTCTCGAAGTCTTCAGGTGGTGGGCAGGTCGAGCTGGTATTCGTGCGTACGCCGGTGGAAGCGGAAGCCCAGTTGGTGGTTGACGGCCAGCATGTGGGTGTTGTCCTGAGCGTTGTCCGTCTCGACCTCGACGACGCTGGGATGCTCGGCCCGTAGTCTGCGCACCATCGCGGCCTTGACCCACAGTCCGAGCCCATGGCCACGATGGGCAGGGACGACCGCAGTGTCGTACTGCACTGCCCGCCGGTCGGCTCCGGAGCGGATGACCAGCTCGGTGAACCCTGCCATCTCCCCCTTGCTGAGCGCGGCGATCGTCAGCAGCCGATCACCGCGATCCGCCAGGACCTGGGCCATGGCTCGTACGCGGTCCGGGGTCCAGGACTGGCTTCCGTAGTCCATGTCGCCGATGGGCATGTCGTTCATGGCGTTCTTGGCCACCGCGAAGGCGTCGGCCAGCTCTTCGGGGACCGTTCCCGTCCAACTGGCCAGCTCGTATCCCGAGCGGTCCGTGTCGGCCTCGCCATCGTCGGCCTGTGCCACGTTCAGCAGCAGGTGGTCCAGCGTCAGCACCCGCCGGAAGCCGCGTGCGGTGCAGAAGGAATCACCCGGCTTGCCGTCGGCTGAGAGGGTGAGCAGACTGCGGCGCTGCTCGGCTTGTGCCGCGGACGTGGCTGCGGCCAGCAGCCGCGAGCCGGTGCCGGCGCGCCGGTGGTCTGGATGGACATGCAGTTCCAGCTCCGCCAGATGGCTCTGGCCGGCGGAGGTGAACAGCCGAAGTCCGGCAACGCCGACCACCGCGCCGTCGGCCGTCGTGGCCAGCCAGAACAGCCGACGGCTGTCCAACCCGGCCGCGCAGAGCTGGGCTTGGACCTGCTCGGCCGTCGGCGGCGCCTCATCGGGCAGATCGCCGGCGAGCGAAGCCGCGACAGTCGCTTGCCAATGAACTGCGATTTCCGTTGAAACATTGAGTACGGGGGCGATCTGGATCACGTGAAGCTCCTCAGCGAGGTCGTTGGGGGTGGGACATGGCGCCGATGACAGCCATCGCATGGTTCAGTCGGTGTGCCGTACGAGCGGCCAGTCGATATCGACCTGGGCCACCGTGGCGAGGTAGTTGGTGAACACGTTGAGCGCGACATGGGCGACGATCTCGACGATCTGCCCGTCTGACAGTCCGGCGTGCCGGGCTCGGGCCAGCTGATCCGGGGAGACGGCCCCACGGTCGCGGACCACGACGGCGGCCAAGGCCAAGACAGCGGCGGCCCGGGAGTCCGCGGACGTACCGCGCCGTGCACGCCCGGCCTCGGCCGCAGTCAGCCCCAGCACCTCAGTCCCGCGGAACGAGTGCACCGACAGGCAGTAGTCAGACCGGTTCTCCTGCGCCACCAGCAATGCGATCCGCTCGATCACATCCGGCGGCAAGGCTCCCCGCGTGCTCAGGGCGTCGACGACGCCCAGATACCCCTCCAACACGGCCAGGCTGTTGGCCATCGCCTTGACCAGGTTGGGAACGACCCCCAGGACCTGGTGTGCGGCGGTGAACAGTTGTACGGCTTCACCAGTGGCGATCTCCGGATCGACGACGCGCAGTCCCTGCATGCTGGCAATCCTGCTAGTGGACCTTGATAGATTCCCGATGCGTCCCCGATGCAAGCGCTGGCAATCAGAGGAGTAACGGCATGCGGTTCAAGGTTCTCGGCCCGGTGGAGGTCGTGACCGGCGATCCGCAGTCACCCGCACTGGCGCCCCGGCATCGGGCAGTGCTCGCCTACCTGCTGCTGCATGCCGGGGTCGTGATCAGCACAGACCGGCTGATCGACGCGATGTGGGGGCCGCTGCCGCCGGATTCCGCCCGCGCGCAGATCCAGACCACGATCGCCGCGATCCGGCGCTTGCTGCGGGCTTCCGAAGCCGACCGCATGCTGGCCAGTCGTCCAGCCGGATATGTGATCACTCCCGAGCCTGGACAACTTGACCTGGACGAGTTCACCAGCCTCATCGCCCAAGCGCAGGCCACCTCCGGTGACCCGCAGCACACCGCGGACCAGATCCGGGCCGCGCTGACACTGTGGCGGGGAGAGCCGCTGGCCGATGTGACCGCCCACTACGTCGAAGGCGCCAGAGCACGCCTGAACGCGCAACGGCTGACCGCCGTCGAGCGTCTGGCCGACGTGGAACTGTCCGTTGGCCACCACGACGACCTCGTCGACGAGCTGACCATCCACGTGGCGGCTAATCCGGTGCGGGAACGGCTGTGCTGCCAGCTGATGCTCGCCCTGCACCGCGCTGGACGCCAACCTGACGCGTTGCAGGTGGCAAGAACCTTCCGGGCCAGCCTGGCCGAGCAGCAGGGGCTGGACCCCGGCCACGCGTTCGCTCGCCTCGAACAGGCCATCTTGCGAGATGAGCCCGACCTGCGGGCACCGGACGCCGGGCCGGCCAGGTCGCGGCGGGCGAACTTCCTGCCTTACGACGTCCCGGACTTCACCGGCCGCGACGGCGAGTTCGACGAGCTGACCCGCCTGTGGACGAGCAACAACGGTGCGGTCGTCACGATTTCGGCGATCGACGGGATGGCCGGAGTCGGCAAGACGGCGCTCGCAGTCCACGCCGGACACCGCCTCGCCGACCAGTTCCCCGACGGGCAGCTCTTCGTCGACTTGCAGGCGCACACCGCCGGTCAGCAACCGCTCGACGCCGGTACTGCGCTCGGCATCCTTCTGGGGCAACTCGGCGTGCCGGCAGAACAGCTCCCGGCGTCAGTCGCAGATCGCGCCGCAGCATGGCGATCCGAACTGTCTGACCGTCGAGTGCTGGCCGTGCTGGACAACGTCCTCGACACCGACCACATACGGCCATTGCTGCCCGGCACCTCCCGTGCCCTCATCCTGATCACCAGCCGTCGACGGCTGATCGACCTGGACGGGGCACACGCCCTGTCGATGGATGTGCTGCCCGCCGCAGACGCCGTGGCGATGTTCACGGCGATCGTGGGCGACCGGGCGGCCGTCGAACCGCTCGCCGTCCTCGACGTGCTGCAGTTGTGCGGCTTCTTGCCCCTGGCCGTCCGCATCGCGGCCGCCCGCCTGCACCATCGCCCCCGCTGGACCGTCGAATATCTCGCCGATCGGCTCCGCGACCAACGCCGCAGACTGTCGGAGCTGGCCACCTCCGAAAGAGGTGTGGCAGCCGCGTTCACCCTGTCCTATCAGCAGTTGACTCCCGATCAACAACGCATGTTCCGCCTGCTGGGGCTGCACCCGGGCCGTGACATCAGCCCCGCCGCGGCCGCGGCGCTGGCCGACCTGCCAGTCGAGCAGGTCGAGACGCTCCTTGAGGACCTCTTGGACGCCCACGTACTCGCCCAGCACCAACCCGGCCGCTACACCTTTCACGACCTGCTGCGCGAACACGCCTTAGCCACCGCAGCCGCCCAAGAACCGCACAGCGCCCAGCGCGAGGCACTCAGCCGCCTGTTCGACCACTATCTCCACCTTGCGAGCACAGCCATCGATCACCTCTACCCCGAGAGCCGCAACCGCAGACCACGCATCCCCGCGCCGAACACCCCGACCTCGTCTCCGCAGGACGAGGCCGAGGCTGTCAGCTGGCTGGACACCGAACGCGCGAACCTCATCGCGGCCGCCCGCCACACCGCCGACTACGACTGGCCCACGCACACCAGCCACCTGGCGGCCACCCTGCATCACTATCTGCTCCGGCACGCCCACCATGCCGACGCGCTGACGCTGCACGGCCTTGCCCTGCAGACCAGCCAGCGAAGCGGCGACACGGCCGCCGAAGCCCGGACACTCGTCGACCTCGGCGAGGTGCACTACTGGTGGCACGGCCACTACGAGCAAGCAGCACGGCACTACTCGCACGCCCTGGACCTATCACGTGAGACCGGCGACCGCAGCACCGAAGCCCGTGCACTGCACAACCTCGGCTACGTCTACAAAGGGCAGCGAGACTACGGCCAAGCCCACGACCACTATCGACAGTCCCTCGTCCTGTTCCGCGAGTGCGGCGATCGCGCCGGTGAAGCCAGCTCCCTGACGAACCTCGGCCTCATCGACGAGCATCAGGAGCGGTACGAGGAAGCCCACGACCACCATCGCCAAGCGCTGCACCTCCACCGCGAGACCGGATCGCACATCGGCGAGACCATCGTCCTGAACAACCTCGGGCTCCTGTGCCAACGGCAAGGCCGCTACGACCAAGCCCGCCGCTTTCACCACGACGCGTTGCAGCTGTGCCGCACGTACGGCTTCCCCGGAGACGAGGCCGAATCACTCAACGCCTTGGCGGAAGCCGCCCTGGCCATGGGCGACCTCGCTCAGGCCGTAGCCGACCATGACGCTGCGCTGGCCCTCGCCGGCGAGGTCGGCTACCTACCCGAGCAGGCTCGCGCCCACAACGGTCTGGCCCGCGTCCACCGCGGTCTCGGCCACATCGACCGCGCCCACGCCCACGCGCTGCAGGCCCTTGACCTGTACACCACCCTCAACGTCCCCGAGGCCGACGAGATCCGCGCCTTCCTCAACGACCTCGAACAGCCTTGACACACCTGACGTGAATGACGCGGACGTGTCGCGGCAGCGATCTCCACGATCACTGACCAGGTCATCGAAGGCATGTCCGAGCGACAGAGCCGGCCACTGGATCCGGTGTACCTGGTGGTCCTGGACGTGTCCAGGTAGAGATCCGGGATAGTGCGGTCGCGAACCGGCCGGCGTACGTGGCTGTCGGGGTGTCGCTCGACGGTGAACGTTACGTGCCGTGGACGTGGGTCGGCACCGGCGGTGAGGGTGCCAAATAGTCGCTGGTGATGGCGGCAGAACGGCAACGCCAAAGCTCTGACCTTTAGTGCGGCGCGACCGCCCCGAGCCGGCACCGCCCGGAGGCACCGCCGTCTGGCGGCGTTCGTGCCCTCGCTCTCGCGCGTTCCTGCCGAGTCGCGTCGTGGTCCGCTCAAACCCTCGCTGTGAGCTGACGATTCAAGGTTTCTGCAAGACCGCCTCAATAGCCCCCCGATACGTTGCCCGGCGGCAGTAGCCAGCGCGAAGGGGCTCGTAATGGCGAGCTACCGACCGAAAGATCGGAATGGCACGGAAAGGACGAATGGCCCATGGGACACACCAGGCTTCGGCGCTGGGCGGTCGCTGCAGCGACGGTCGTCGTTGCGCTAGGCGGCGGCATCCTGATCAGCCCGCCGCCGGCCAGCGCCGCAGCGAGCCGTACCGGCATCGTGAGCATTGCGAAGCGGGAGAAGAACGACGACTCGCGGAACAAGGAGATCGACGTCAACTGCACCTACTACGGCGGAGAGATGTTCGGCTGGCCCGCCTGCGGCGGCAGAAGCGGCTGGGGAGGTGGCGGCAGCGCATACGCCTGGTGCGCAGCATTCGCCAAGTACGTCTGGCGTGAAGCCGGCGTGACCACTGGCCTTGGTGCCATCGACGGGTACGCGCAGTCGTTCAAGAAGTATGGCGATAACAACGGGACGTACCACGCTCGCAGCACCGGGTATAAGCCCCAGGCCGGTGACGCGGTGGTGTTCGACTGGGACCACGACAGCAGCGACACGAACGCGATCGACCACGTCGCCATCGTCACCAGCTCCGACGACACCGACGTCTACTACATCGGAGGCAATCAGAGCGACGCGATCACAGCGGTCCACAAGAAGCGCTCGGACGCCGACATCGTCGGATACATCGAACCAGTCGGCGTGACCGGCGGGACGGAGCCGCCGGGACGGAGGCTTGGCCATAGCGTCACCGGTGACTCCTACGCCGACCTGGTGGCCCGCAAATCCGACGGCACCCTACTGATGTACTCGAACAACATCGAGCGCGACAACGGCGACCCGTACAGCGGCACCGGCACCAAGATCGGCACCGGCTGGGGCGGATTCAACCAGATCGTCGGAGCCGACGTCACCGGCGACGGATACACCGACCTCGTGGCCCGCAAATCCGACGGCACATTGTGGCTGTACTCCAACAACATCGAACGCGACAACGGCGACCCCTACAGCGGCACCGGCACCAAGATCGGCACCGGCTGGGGCGGGTTCAACCAGATCGTCGGGGCCGATGTGACCGGCGACGGGTACACGGATCTGGTGGGCCGCAAGCCCGACGGCACACTGTGGTTGTACTCGAACAACATTAAACGCGACAACGGCGACCCCTACAGCGGCACCGGCACCAAGATCGGCACCGGCTGGGGCGGATTCAACCAGATCGTCGGAGCCGACGTCACCGGCGACGGATACACCGACCTCGTAGGCCGCAAGCCCGACGGCACACTGTGGCTGTACTCCAACAACATCGAACGCGACAACGGCGACCCCTACAGCGGCACCGGCACCAAGATCGGCACCGGCTGGGGCGTATTCGACCTCATCGTCGGAGCCGATGTCACCGGCGACGGATACACGGATCTGGTGGGCCGCAAAGCCGACGGCACCCTGGTGATGTACTCGAACAACATCGAGCGCGACAACGGCGACCCCTACAGCGGCACCGGCAGCACGATCGGCACCGGCTGGGGCGGGTTCAACCTGATCGTGTAGCGCCAGGCCCGAGGACAGCAACAGGCAGGCTTCCCCCGCGCACGCAGGGGAAGCCTGCCCAGCCCAGCCGCATCCACGCCCGACAAGACCAGGAAACGGCCGGCCTTCGGCTGAGGTTCCCTCGGTAACTCGGGACGACCGGCCCCGCCGAGAGGCGCCCTAGCGGATCCCGTACGCGCGAATGACGTCCTGTGCAAGGGTCCACCCGTCCGCGGTGGTCACCCCCGTACGCAACGAAAGGAATCCCGGCTGCTTCGCCAGTTTGAGGTCGCCCTCCCAGCCGCCGGAGCGTTGCGTCAGCGTCACTGATGACCAGGTGACACCGTCGTCGTAGGACACCTGCAGCGTCACGGTCGCGACGGCACCGCCGTCGACACCGCCGCCGAGTTGCGCAGCGGCCTCGATGCGGATGTGCTGCGTGCTGCCGGCGTTGATGTCGCCGTGGAGGTCCGCAGGCATTTCGTAGTCGAGTTCCGGCAGCGCCAGCGGCGTTGCAGCCCCGGCCGTGGTGGTGCCGGAGGTGAAGGTCCACTCGGTGTGCGTACGCGTGGACAACCGCCACACATCAGCCGGACGGGACCCGTCGTGCACCAGCCGGAAGGCGCGTACGCCCGCCGGAACGGTGACGTTCTGCATCGCGCTCGACGAGGACTGCCGGATCAGGGTGTCCCCCTGATACAGCTTCAGGCTCTCCGGCACCGTGCCGCCCAGGGTACCGCCGTGGTCGATGACCTCCCCCGATGCCGTCCAGGCCTGGACGTTGAAGGTCATGCGGTCCACGGTCCGGGCGTTGCGAACCGAGAAACCCTGTCCGAATGCCGGGTGCGCGGCGGGTTTGAACCAGTCGAGCACCGTCCGCGTCCCCTGGGCGTACGCGTTGAGGTTGCCGCGGTCCTCCCAGGCTCCGGCCTGAGTGTGCCCCTCGTGCCAGGTCACATCCGGTGTCACCCATTCGGTCCGGGTGCCCGGGTAGTATTCGCGCTCCTCCAGCCCGGCCGACGGCGTGAACGTCATGTCGTAGCGGAAGCCCTGGCCGAGCACGTCGGCGACCGCGTGATAGCGGGAGTCGACACGGGCCAGCTCGTCCTGCGTCGGCGCGTAGCTGAGATCCCGGTCCGGGACCTGCCCGGAGTAGGTGCGCAGCAGGTCGTAGACGTAGCTTGCGTACGGCGTCAGCTTGACGTTGAGCCGCAGCGTGCCCGCCTCGGCCCGCCGGATCAGGGCCGCCCCGGTGTCGCGGTGCACCACCACGACCGGGATCGGTGACGCGCCGACGCTCTCGTTGAGGTCTCCGGCTGCGTCGTTGACGACCACGAGCAGCTTCGCTCCGGCGGCTGCGGCCGTTGCGGCGCGGGCGGCCGGCGTGACCGCGTCGGCGCGGTCGACGATCACTGCCTTACCAGTGACGTCGAGGTCGGCGTAGTCGGCGGACGCGCCGCGGTGTGCGTACAAGAGGGGAAGATTGGCCTGACCCGCGGACAGTGTGCTGCCCGACTGGATGCTGGCCGCGATGCCCGGCACGCCCGACGCCGCGAGCGTGACCTGCGGCTCGCCCTGCCGCCAGCGCGTGGCGAGAGTGAAGGCGGCCTTGCTGGTCGCGGGTGTGGGGGTCACGTAGAGGTCGTCGACCGTGGCGGCGGTGATGAACGACTCGCGGAACTGGCCGCCCTCGCCGTAACGCACCTGGTAGTCGAGGCGACGCTGCCGGTTCTCGGTCTGCTGCGGCACGTGGGCGTCGACCAGCCGCGCGCTCCGCGCATCGAGGACCACCTCGGCCGAGGCGGTCAGCGAGATCTCCGGCGCGACCATCAGGACCTTGCCGAGCCGGTCCGGCGCCTCACCCGGTACATCGAGATACGTCTCGGCGGTATAGGTGCCCGGCGCGAGGCGCAGGGTCCGCTCGCCGTCGACCAGGTAGCTGCCCGGCGTGCCCCCGCCCGCCCTGTTGAGGACCACATACGTCGACGCCGGCTGCCCGTCCCGGCCGACGACCTTCAGCTTCAGGTCGTAACGCTCGGCCTCCTTGAGCAAAGCCAGACTGGTACGCGTGACGGCGATCCCGGTCGCCGCGTCGGTGCCGACGAGGTAGGCGCCGTTGGTCGTGCCGACGCCTGCGGCCTGCGGATCGCCGGTGACCGTGACGGACGCCGAGCCCCCGGCGGGGACGGTTACCGACGGGCTGCTGATCGAGTAGGGCGCGGTCCCGGCGATCGCGAGAGCGAGGGTCACGTCGGTGTCACCCGAGTTGGTGAAGGTGACAGGCTTGCTGACCGGCGCGTCCGCTGCCTCGTGCGGCCAGGTGAAGTTGCCGAGGAACACCGATCCGGTGGCCTGCACCGTCTGCGTGATCGCGGCCGCGACGTCGACCCGGCCCGCGCCCACCTGATACGGCGAGTACGCCAAACCCTTGCTGCTGCTCATCAAGGCGTCCTTGAGCCGGGCGGCCGGCCAGTCCGGATGCCGCTGGACCAGGATCGCGGCCGCCCCAGCGACGTGCGGTGTGGCCATCGACGAGCCGCTGATCGTGCGGTACCACCCGCTGCCGGTGGTCATCTGCTGCGAACGGGCGGCAGTGATGTCGACGCCGGGCGCGGAGATGTCCGGCTTGATCGCGCCGGTCACGGTCAGCGGCCCGGTGCTGGAGAAGGTGGCGAGGCGGTCCTTCTTGTCGACCGCGCCGACCGTGAGCGCGTCGGCGGCCGCACCCGGAGCGGCGATCGTCTCCGGCCCCGCGTTGCCCGCCGCAATGACGAACAAGCTGCCGTACTGGGCGGTCAGCGTGTTCACCGCCATCGACATCGGGTCGGAACCGTCCGACGGCAGCGAATCGCCCAGGCTCATGCTGACGATGTCCGCTCCGGATTCGGCGGCCCACTGCATACCGGCGATGACCCAGGAGTCCTGGCCATAGCCTTCTGCCCCGCCGAGAACCTTGCCGAAGATCAAGTCGGCGCCCGGCGCCACTCCCTTGTAAACACCACCTGAGGCGGCTCCCGTGCCGACGATGGTCGACACGACGTGCGTACCGTGGCCGTTGACGTCCGACGTGTCCTCGCCCGGGACGAAGCTGACCTTCTCGTCGATCTGACCGGCCAGGTCCGGATGGGTCGCGTCGACCCCCGTGTCGAGAACGGCGACCGTGACGCCCGTGCCGTCGTAGCCGGCCGCCCAGGCGGTGGGCGCGCCGATCTGAGGCACGCTCTCCTTGAGGTCGGCCTGGACGCGGCCGTCCAGCCACACCTTGGCCAGCCCGCTCTTCAGCGTGCCGTCCCCGGCGATGGCCGTCCAGAACGCCCGCGTCTGCGACTTCGGAGCGGCCAACGCGGCGCCACTCACACTCGGCAACTGGCGGACCAGACGGCTCCCCTTCGGCGGCTTGTTGCTCGCGAGTCGCGCCTGCGTCGGCGCGTACGCCGCGATCAGTGGCACCTCGGCCGCATGCGCGTCGTCGTAGCCCATCTCGATCAGGTCGGTGACATCGAACAGCCGCCGGTCGAGCTTGCCCGCGTCGATCAGCGGCATCGCCTCGTCGGGAAAGACGTAGAGGTCGTCGTCGAACTGCTGGAGGCGTACGCCGCCGGTCGCTCCGTCGGGCCGGGTGACCTCGGCGGTCTGCGCGCCACCGGCCAGCGTCGTCAGTGTGACGACGTCGCCGGTCACCAGAGTCACCGTGCTCGTCGGGACGGCTGCCGCCGCAGCATCCATCGGGGTCGGGTCGCCGACTGCGGGCGTACCGGAGGTGAGAGCCGTGGCGGCCATGAGCGCGGCGAAGCCGAACGACCACGCGCGCGGAAATCTGGACATGCCCTGCCTTTCGAGGGGGTCGGCTGGTGGGCAGAACCTTTCACGTCCGGCGTACGCTGCTCAATGGCGGATACGTGCCATGACACATCTCCGCCATCTTCAAGATCGCCGCTCGGTTGGGCGGCGAACGGACGGGAGCGGCATCGTGTTCGATGTGTTGGGGCTCGACGCCTTCGAGGAGGCCGCCTACCGCCGCCTGCTGACGCTGCCGTCCGCGGCCGCCGAAACCCTCGCCGCCACGACGCACACCGACGTCGCCGCCATCCGGGAGGCGCTGAAATCACTGGAGGAGAAGGGATTGGTCGCCCGCTCCACGGCCACCCCGAACCACTACGTCGCCGCGCCGCCCGACGTCGCCCTCGGCTCGCTGATCGTCCAGCGACAAGACGACATCGGCCGCGCCCAACTGGAGATCATGCGCCTGGCCGAGCAATACCGCACCGAGGCCGCCGCCCGGTCGCACATCGATGTGGTGGACGTCGTACGCGGCCGGCAAGCCATCGCCCAGCGCTTCGCCCAACTCCAACGGTCAGCCAAAGCCGAGGTCCGCGCACTACTCAAACCAGCCGAGGCGGTCGTCTCCGCGGAAGAGAACGCCGACGAGGACATCGCCCTCGACCGCGGCGTACGCTACCGCGTCGTCGTCGACCGGGCCGCGTTCGCCGACCCCCGCTTCGTCGACCGCGCCGCCGACTCCCTGCGACTCGGCGAAACCATCCGCGTGACCAGCGAAGTACCGCTGCGCATGGTCATCGCCGACCACTCGCTCGCGCTGCTACCCCTGCTGACCGGAGCCGGCCAGCGCGAATCCGGAGCACTACTGATCCACCCCAGCGGACTGCTCGACGCCCTGATCGCCCTGTTCGAACTGATCTGGGCGCAGTCCAACGAAATCCTGCCCAGCCCCACCGGCATCACCGAACTCGCCGCCCAGGACATCGACGAAACCGACGCCCGTATCCTCGGCCTCCTCCTCGCCGGAATCACCGACCAGGCCATCGGCAGCCAGCTCGGCAAGTCGCTGCGAACCGTGCAACGCCGCATCGGCAGCCTGATGGAGCGCACTGGCGCAGTGACCCGATTCCAGCTCGGCCACGAAGCCGCCCGCCGCGGCTGGACCGCCGGCTGACCCACCCCGAATACAGAGGCGCGGCTTGGAGCCTGCGGCCGGATACGCCCCAAAACCGCTCCCTCATCGGGCGGCTCGACATAGCGATGGTTTGTCGCCGGGTCACCGCGAACCACATGACGGCGCGGTTGGAACCGCGGCCCCGCAACGGTTCGGGCTGGGCTCGGCGCAGGCGCCGAGCCCAGCCCGGCCGCCTCACGGCGTCCTGGCGGGTGTGGTCAACGGTTGCAGCTCAGGTCGCTCAGCGGGATCGCGTCGGCCATGGCCTGGTAGCCGGCGTCGTTCGGGTGCAGGTGCCCGGCACCGTCGAAGGCCGGCAGAAACCGGGTCGGACGCTGCGGGTCGCGGGTCACCGCGTCGAAGTCGATGACCCCGTCGAACTCGCCGCTGCCGCGGATCCACGCGTTGAACTCCTCGCGTACCGCCTCATGTTCCGGAGAGTAGTAGCCGGACCCTTCCATCGGCGTCTGCGTGGCGCCGAGGATGCACACGCCCTGCGCGTGAGCGCGGGCGATCAGCTCGCGTTCACCGGCGATGAGCTGCTCGGCGGTGGCGTTGCCCGCGCCGATGTCGTTGCCGCCTTCCATCAGGATGACGGTCCGTACGCCAGGCTGGTCGAGGACGTCGCGGGCGAAGCGGGCGAGCGCGCTGGCCCCCTTGCCGTCCCTGAGGAGCTCGTTGCCGGAGATGCCGACGTTGGCGACGCCCAGTTGGAGCGGCGGCGGCTCGGCGAGGATGCGCTGGGCCAGAAAGTCTGGCCAGCGGTGGTTGGTGTCGACGCTGGAGCCGTAGCCGTCGGTGATCGAGTCCCCGAAGGCGACCAGGGTGCCGACCTGTGGGACCGGGTCCACCTGGGCAGCCGCGAGCCAGAACCAACGGGTGATCGGTGTGGTGAACGCCTGCGGCGACTCGTCGGCGGCATGATCGCCGGGGGTGGACAGGTACGAGGTCTGGGTGCGGTACATGTTGTGGCCGGTCGCGACCTGCCCCATCGCGGCGATGTGCACACTGACCGCGAGGTCGTACGCGGCTGGGACACGACCGGGCAGCGGATCGCTGAGCACCTCGGCACCGGGCGGGATGGTGACCTCGGACCGTCCGCCGAAGGTGAGCCGCCGGTTGGAACCGGCGACCAGGGCGGCGCCCTGATCCGGTATCCCGACGTACGCCGCGTCGAAGACGACGGGTGCGTCACCCTCGACATTGGACAGTTTCAGCCGGAGACCGACACCACCGACGCTGGTATGGATGATGTTGCGCACCGTCTGACCGGTCGTCGGACCCGTCGTGCTCTGTACGCCGGCCGCCCACGTCGTCACCGCATGCAGACCCGGGGGGTCACCCGGAGCCACCGCCGCAGGAGAAGCGGCGCCGGTATCGGCGTTGGCGTCGGCGTACCAGCCGACCGTCGAAAGGATCAGCACACTCGCGCACAGCAGCGGCCGGATGGCAGTTAGTCGTGTGATGGTCATTGCCACGGCACCTCGGTCGAGCGGTAGTAGCCGACGCCCATGGCGGTCCAGCGCGGTTCCTGCGCGGCGAGGCGGTAGCGGTACTCGTCCCAGGAGCGCCCGGCGGCCGGTGACCAGCCGAGTTCGGCGAGTCCGGGCATCCGGGGCAACGTCATGAACTCGACCTCGGCGTCGGTGCGGATGTTCTCGGTCCACAGTGGTGCTTCGGGACCGAGTACATCCGTCTCGCTCACGTCCGCGATATAGCTGCCCGGGTCCCAGCTGTAGGCGTCCTGGACGTCGGTGTAACCGGCCCAGTTCAGCCCGACCGGGGTGTCCGCGTTGTACTGCTGGTCGTAGTACGCCTGCTTGCACGGCGACATGATGAGCTTGCCGCCCTTGGCGACGGCGGCGCGTGCCTTCTTGACGTCAGCCCAGTACTGCACGTGCGTCCCCGAGGCGATGTCGGCGGTGTTGATCTCCTCCCAGCCGACCACCTGCTTGCCCAGCGTCTGGACGATCTGCTGGATCCGGTTGATGAACAGCCGGTAGTCAGCGGCGGCGGTGGCGAGGGCCTCGTCGCCACCGATGTGCAGGTATGGGCCTGGCGTGAGGCTGGCGACCGTGGTGAGGACGTCCTCGGCGAACCGGTAGGTGATGTCCTTGTCGATGGCCAGCGAGACCTGGATGCCCTTGTATCCGGTGTACAGCGCCGGCGCGACACCGTCTTCGTTCAGCTCGGGATAGCTGGCCAGAGCGGCGTTCACGTGGGCGGGCATGTCCAGCTCCGGCACCACCGTGATGAAGCGCTGAGCCGCGTACTCGACGATCTCCTGGTAGTCCGCCTGGGTGAAGTAGCCGCCCGGCGTGCCGTCGACCTCGGTGCTGCCACCGTACGTGGCCAGCCGCGGCCAGCTGGGAATCTCCAGTCGCCAGCCCTGGCTGTCGCTCAGGTGCAGGTGCAAGCGGTTGATCTTGTAGGCGGCGATCACGTCGATGAAGCGCTTGACCTCGGTCACGCCGAAGAAATGCCGAGCCACGTCGAGCATCGCCCCGCGCCAGACGAAGCGAGGCTCGTCGACGATGTGCACGGCCGGGATCGGCCAGGGCCGGGCCTGGACGGTGGTCGACTCGATCTCCGGTGGCAGCAGCTGGCGTAGGGACTGCGCGCCGTAGTGCAGCCCCGCCGCCGCGGTGGCCCGAATCGCCACCAGGCCGGGGGTCACGTCAAGCCGGTATCCCTCCGCTCCGGTCGGCTCGTCGCTGACCGCGAACAGAATGGCCTGCGGGCTACCGCCTTCACCCTGCACGGGCAGCGGGAATCCGGTGGAACGGCGCAGCAACTCCGCGAACTGCTCCGCCGCTTGCCGGGCCGCCGGATCGGGATGGCGTACCACGATCGCGGTGTGCGGTGTGAGCTGAAAAGGGGGCCCACCGGTCGGCGTCAGCATGGCCGGGCGGGGGATCACGGAGAGAACGGAGGGCAGTGAACGGTCGTTGACCGTGAGGGAACTGGCTGCCGCCTGGGTCTCGCCGAGCAGGAACGGTGCGGCGGCGACCGCGGCGGTAGCCGAGCCGAGGAAGGCGCGGCGGGACAATGGACTGTCGGTCGTCATGGAAGCCTCTCCTAGCAGGAACCGTGTGGCCTGAGCACGGGCCGACCACGGCAGGATGTGCACGGAGTCGAGGGCGATGAGGCTGCGGTGAAACCGCGCTGCACTCCTGACAGCGAACGGGACGGACTCAACCGGTACCTGATGAAATGTGGTCTAGTCCTGGCCAGTCCGAATCTTGCTGACGTCGCGTCGGATCATCGAACGTGGACTGACGAGAGGTCAAGGCTAGGCGCCGGAAGCTGCCCGCTTTAGCTTGATATTGGCGTATATACGTGACGAAAGATTCCGCACCAAACGCACTGTGGTCTAGACCTGAGGGTGAGATGTCTAGTCCTGACGAGACCGAGTGAGCGGCGTTTGAGGGGTCGCCGAATGCCCGGGTCACCCCCTGAGGCGTGAGCGTCGAGCGCTGACCTGGCGTTCGCGAACGGCATCAACCGTCCGGGACCTTGTCCCTAACAATGGGACGGCTACTGTCCGCTGCCGATCCGGTCGCAGGTCACCTGATCATTGCGCCACCCGGCCGCCCGGCGAGCGGAGGCGCGGGCCGGCCAAGCATCCTGGATCACATCGGCCGGTTCGCCACGGGGGATCTCGCCGATCGGGGCGGCGCGGTGAAGGCGAACTCGTGCAGGTGGAGCCGAGGCGGCCGTCGTTGCCCATCGGTGATCTGCGGAGGATTCTCTCGACCTGGCTTCAACCTATGATTGTGCTGCTCAGAGCACGGTCTTGAGCGCCTGCCGCCGCGCCTTGTCGCCGGCCGGCATGTGCGAGCGGAACAGCCACGAATCGCTGTTGCAACTGCGGCAACTGCGGACCGCGCCGAGCGACAGCCGCACGCCGTCAGCCCGGACCGTCGCCACATGGTGCGCCTCTTGCATAGGCCGTCCACAGCGCTGGCAGTACTCGAGCATCAGACGAACCGACGTGTACGCGTACACAGCGACGACATGCCGGATCACCGCGTAGCGTGAAGGCACCGGGCGGAGACTTGGATTCCGCGGCGCACCGCCGAACGGGCCGAGCTCCGCGTTGCTGATGGCGTCGCCGGCGATCAGGATGCGGCTGAAGTGGCGCTGGACCTTGGCCATCGCCCGAGACTGATGGCGTGCCAGCCACTCGCCGTCGGCTTCTACGCGCCAGGATTCATCCTGTGCGGCCACAGTTCGAGTCTGCCACGCGGGAGGCCTGCCCGACAGCCCACGCCGCTCGGTGACGTCTTGGCTGCGCGGATGTCAGCGAGGATGAAGAACCGTCGTGGGGCCGGTGGTGAACCGAGCCCGTCCCGCGATCGTCACGAGGACGGCAGCGGCCGCGGCAATCGCGGCGATCAGCGTCAGTGGTACGGGTGAGGCCTGTGCGTCAGAACGGATCCGTGGGGCGTCTTCGGGCCGGCCAGCGCGTTGTAGACGGCGAGCTGACCCGGTGGCGGGACGGGCGGATCGAACAACGCGACTGCCACTCTCCCTGGCGCGGGCGGCTATCCGGTGATCGCGGTGTTGCCGTACTGGGTGGTGCACCCCGCAGAGCCGTAGACGTTGCCGGCGATCGTGGCGTAGGTCGACACCGGGTTCACCAGCACGGCCCAGGTGCCCGTGATGGCGTCCACGCATGTCGCCGCGCCGCTTTCCGAACCGTCCTGTCCACCGATCCAGATGTCGAGCCAGGTCGTGGCGGACGAGGGGTAGCCGGTGTGGCAGGGGCCGTCCTGCGGGGTCGAGCCGTCACCGCAGGTGTCCTCGACGACGAAGTACCGCCGCAGGTTCGGGATGTAGAACCTCGTGCCCGCGGGCCAGTCCAGAACGTCCTGGCCTCCGGTGACGGAATGGCCGACAGCGACCGTGATCGGGTCCGCATACGTGCCTGTCCCGCCCGCCTGGTCGTGCAGGACGGGGTTGGCGAGATCGGCCGAACCCGGCGGCGTGTTGTCGAAGTACGAATAGCCGGTGATATACGCGTTGATGCTCGGCTGGCTGCTGGGCGAGCCGGTCGTCGCCGTGGCCGGCGCTGTCACACGGGTCGGCGACGACGACTGCGTCGGGCTCGATCCGGCCCCCGCCGGGCTCGGCGAAGACATCGGCGACAGACGGGCCGACGGACTCAGCGTGGGCGGCGGCGCCAGGCTCATGTCGGTGCTGCTCGACGGCGTCGGCAAGCCGTCGATCCGGGAGCCGCTGCGCGAGGCGGGGTCGAAACCCCTGTTCAGGTCGGCGGCCGGTTCGGAGTGCGACTGCCGAGCGGCGATCACTACGCCCGTTGCGATGACCAGGGTGACGCCGAACAAGGCGACGAGCACGCGCCGACGCTTCGAGCCGGTCGAACGGCGATGCGAGGCGATCTCCCGCGGTTGATCGGCAAAGAGGCGATCTTCGTCGAGTCGGTCCGAGTCTTCGCCGAAGTAGCTCGTCTCAGGTTCGTCAGTCAGGTCGTGCCAAGGTCGGGTCACGGCGGGGTCTCCGTTCGTCGAACACTCCGGGCCCGAGGGGACGGCACGGCGATCCGTCGACCCTGCTCGGGGCCCATCCGACAGCCAAATGTTCCACCATGATCGTGAGCGTCGTCACATTTGAGGAGCCTGTTTTCGCTCGTCAAGGCCCGAAGGTGCTGAGTCCGACATTGCGGATTCAGCACGCTGAATCAGCCGTTGACACGCGGACCGGGCTGACTGCTACCGAGTGCCCGCCCTGACGTATTCCGACAGTGGCCCACGCGGAGCTCTGGCACCATATCGAGCGTGTTCGCCGATCCGCCCCACGACGACCATCCCGCGCTGGTCGACGCGGCTCGATCCGGACGCGGCCGACATGCCGTGGATCCGCCTGCCACACGCCGGTTGCTGCCAATACTGGCAGTGGGGGCAGTCATCGTGGTGCTCGGCGTCGTTCTGGGCCTCCAGCTGTCCGCGGGTACGCCGCAACACCGCCCGGAGGGGTTCACACCCATCGCATCGGCCACCGCCGTGGACGACCCGCCGGCCACCGCGTCGCCTGGGACCTCGGCGTCCCCGGCACCGTCCCCGACCCCCGCCAAGTCGTCGTCAACGCAGGTCGCCATCAGCCGGGCCGTGCAGCTCACCAGCGCGCTGCGTACCACCATCAGGCAGCTCGACCACGCCGGTCAGCTCGACTCGGGCGCGGCGAGGTCGCTCGACCGGCTCGTCCGCGATGCCAGGCGCGCCCTGTCCGGCGGCAATCTCGGGCCGGGGCGGGACCGGCTGCGAGTCATCGGCGAGACCGTCGGACGGCTCCGCTCCGACGGATACCTTTCCGCCGCCGGCTATGCGACTCTCACGAAGGCACTGGCCCAGATCGAAGATTCGCTGACCAGGCCCTGACTCCGACCTACTCCCCCGCGGCCGAGACAGCGCAGCGGGAGGCTGATGACCGTCGCGTTCGCCATCGTCCCGTTGACGCTCTCGTTGCTGTAGTGGGCCGGATCGCGTTCCTGGTCGGCGCGGCCACCGGCAGGCGGGCCACCGTCCTGGCCGTCGCCGGGGTCATCTCGTGGGGCGCCGCCTTGCAAACACCTGGCGCGATGGTCCGCGTCGATGAGGCAGCCTTGGAGGGACTCGGCAGGGCGAGTAGGCGCCGTCGGTGTGCTGAAGGCGAGGCGGACCGCAGCCTCACCGCGTTCAGCCAGCGCTGGGATCCGGCCAAGGCCAGCCCGGTGCCCGACGCGTCGGCGGATCGGTGAGGCCAGATTCACACGCGATACGCGTCGAGATCGAGAACCAAGCCGCCGCTTTCGGGCTCGGTCACATGTGCAGTGAACGCGTCCGGATCGCGCCCACCGAGCGGGACGCGGAACATAACCGTCGCGCGAGTCGATGCCTGCCGGCTGCCGGTCCGAGACAGGTAAACGGCGTCCGGGCGCGGTTGGGGCAGATCGTCGGGAAAGCGAAAGGTCGACTGCCATTCGATGGGATCGGCCAGCTCAACCGCCGGATCAAAGGGGCCTTCAACGTAGGCATAGAAGACGTCCTTGCCACAGCCAGCGCCCAGCAGCTGGAAGCCGTCGGGTAGCGGCCGGCGAGTCTGCCACGTCCCGGAGACCGGCTCGGCCGCCGATACACGCAGGTAGTCGGTCGAAAACTGCGGTCGTTCGTCGGGGTCGACGAAGGCGATCTGCAGACGGCGGACATCGGCCGGAGGAGGCGTGTAGAAGCCGGCGTGCAGGTAGCGATCAGTGGTCAGGTACCGCAGGTTGGCCGGTCCTGATGATCCGAACCCGTCTTCTGGTGTCCAGCCGGAGTCGCCGCGGATCACGATGTGGCTCAGCTTTGGCACCTTCCCTGGCACGACCTCGGGCGATGGCGGGTGCGGGCCTTCGAGCGCCACGTACAGATAGCGATCACTCTGCGCGCACCACAGCGGGTTGTAGGAGGAGGTGTCGGGCTGTCCCGCCGGAGCCCACACGGTGCTCATGCCGATCGATTCTGCCAGGGCGAGGTTGCGGTGGTGGACGCCATCGCTGCGGCGTTTCGGAGGTGGCACACATACGGCGTCGTCGATTACTCGGTTGGCGGCGAGTCGGGCAGATTAGTGCGGTATGGCTTATGCTGGCCCAGATTTTCCAAGATCCTGGACGGAGATGCGCCGGTGACCGCCACTGAATGGGTCGTGCGGTGGGTAAGCAATTCTTCGCGGGAGTTGCTGTGCTGCCCTGCTGTCGGTTCCCCGCGCATCGAGCAACTCGCGGGGATGCGCGACGTCGCCACCGGGCTGGTGGACGGGCGGCTGATGGCTACGACCGTGAGCGATGACCGGCAGGTACGGGTGTGGGACCTCACCACCGGCCAACTGCACCGGTCGTTTCCCGGGCCGATGGATCGGTCGCTGGCGGTGACGATGACGGTCGTACAAGGGAGCCCGGTGATCGTGACCGCGAGCGACGACCAGACGGTGCGGATGTGGGATCCGGCCACCGGCCACCAAGTCGGCGGTGCCATGACCGGTCACACCGACTGGCTGTTCGCAGTGGCGCGTGGCGAGCTGAACGGCCGTCCCGTGGCGGTGACCGGCGCCCGCGACCGGACGGTGCAGGCTTGGGACCTCACGGCCGGTTGCCGGATCGGTCAGCCGCTGACAGGCCACACCGGTGCGGTGTGGGCGGTGGCCACCGCTGTGGTGGACGGTCGCTTGATAGCGTTATCTGGCAGTGCCGACCGCACCGCACGGATCTGGGACGTCGCGGCGGGAGCACAGATCGGCCGGCCCCTGACCGGGCACACCGACGAGATCCGGGCGGTGGCCACCGCGACCTTGGACGGCCGTCCGGTCGTCGTGACCGGCGGGTTCGACCACACGGTACGGGTCTGGGATCTCTTCACCGGAGAATCGCTCGGCGAACCCCTCGTCGGTCACACCGACCTGGTTCTCGCGGTCGCGACTGCGGTGGTGGACGGCCACCCGGTGGCCCTGTCCGGCGACGACGACGGCACGGTCCGGTTATGGGACCTGGCCACCGGTACGCAGTTAGGTGAACCCCTCACCGGCCATAGCGGTGCTGTGTCGACCATCGAGACCGCGGTACTGAACGGTCGTCCGGTGGCCGTCACCACCTCCGACGACCGCACGGTGCGGGTGTGGGACCTGGCCGCCGATCATGGTGTGCGCGACGCCCGCCACTCCGGGACCATCAACGCGGTCACCACCGCGATGGTCGATGGCCGATCGGTGGCGTTCACCGCCAGCACGGACCGGACCGTTCGGATGTGGAGCTGCCCCACCGGGCAGCCGGTCGGTGAGCCGTTCACCGGACACACCGACACGGTGCATGCGGTCGCGACCACGGTGGTGGATGGCCGTCACGTGGCAGTCTCCGGCGGCGATGACCTGACGGTGCGGATCTGGGACGTCCCGACCGCGAAGCAGATCGGCACGATCGAGGGCCACAGCGACAAGGTCCTCGCGGTGGCGACCACGATGGTGGGTGGGCGCCCGGTGGCCGTCACCGCAAGCCACGACCGGGCCATACGGGTGTGGGACCTGTCGACCGGCAAGGAGGTCGGCAAGCCGCTGGCCAAGCAGCGCCGGCCCATGAGCGGCATGGTGACCGGCGTCGTCAACGGCCAAGCAGTTGCGATCACTGGAGGCTGGAGCGGCACCATCCGCGTCCGGGACCTCGCCACCAACCGCGAGATCGCCGCGCACGACATCCCGAACGGCCGATATGTCGAACCCCTAGCCGTCACCGAGACTAACCCGGCGGTACTCATCAGGAGCAGCGGCAACCAGTCTGTCCAGGCGTGGAACCTTGCCACCATGCAACCGGGCCGGGAGTTCACCCATGACGCACAAGCTGTCGCCACCGCGAACCTGAACGGCAAGCCTGTGATGGTGGCGGCGCGGGGCGCCTCCGTGTCAATGTGGGACCTCGCGACTGGCGACCAGATCGGCGAAAGCGTCTACTTTCCCTGCTGGGTCCAAGCGGTGGCGGTCGACCCGCAAGGCCACATCATCGTCTGCTACGCCAGTACCGTCGCCGCCTTGGCCCCCGCAGGGTCGCCGGACCGGCAATGATTCTGGGCGTTCACTGCAGATAGCTCGCCGCGCTAGCAATCGCCAGCTCACGATCGTTTGCCACGTCAGCCATTCCAGCAGGTACATGGCCGAGTTCGGCCACCTTCCGTTCGATGCGATATTCGATCGGCGACAGCGCGCCGATACGGGGTCGTCCTGACCGCGGTGGCCACGGCCATCGTGGCCGCCTGCGTACGCCGTGAATGGTGTCGCCTTTGCGCAATGCCGAGAACACACCCTGTTCAACCGAAACGCTGCCCGGCGGGGTGGCAGGATCGTGGGCATGATCACCCGCCGCGTCCTTAACCGGGCCCTGCTCTCCCGCCAGCTCCTGCTGGACCGATCGGCGACGGACCCTCTCACAGCGATCGGGAGGGTCGCCGGGCTTCAGGCACAAGCGCCGAACCCGCCCTACTTTGGACTGTGGTCGCGTCTGGACCAGTTCGCGCTCGCGGACCTCACCGAGCTGATCGAGACTCGGCAGGTCGTCCGCGTGGCCCTCATGCACGGTACCGCGCAGCTCGTGGCCGCCCGCGACGCACCGGGCCTGCGCCACGTCGTCCAGCCCGCCCTCCACGACGCACTGCTGGCAACGCATGGCGAGCGGCTACGTGGGGCGTCCTTGACCGAGGTTGCTCGGGTGACCCGGGAGCTACTTGAGGACATCCCCCGAACAATCGCCGACCTCGGCGCCGAGCTGGCCGCCCGCTGGCCGGACGTCCCGGCGGCATCGTTAACCGCTGCCGCCCGAACCGAGGTAGCACTAGTCCCAATGCCGCCAGGCGGCACCTGGGGCGCCGTGGGCCAGCCCACCTGGACCACGATGTCTACGTGGCTCGACCACCCGCACCCCTCGACGTCCACCGTGGCAGACCTCGTCGAGTGGTACCTGTCGGCCTACGGCCCGGCGACCCTCGACGACATACGGGCATGGTCAGGCCTGCCGGGACTGAGCGAGATCGTCGAGGACGTCAACTTGGGCCTGGTCCGCCTGCGCGGCGAGGATGGCGCGGAGCTCTTCGACCTCCCCGACGCGAGGCTGCCCGACGAGGATGAACCCGCGCCCGCCCGATACCTGGCCGAGTTCGACAATGCGCTCCAGGCCCACGACAACCGGGCACGCATAATGTATGACGACGACCGGAAGGCCATTTTCGCCACCCCGGGCGTCGTGCCGGGCGTCGTGCTGGTCGACGGTTTCACCCAAGGCACCTGGAAGATCACCCGGTCAGGCAAGTCGGCTTACCTGGTGGTACGGCCGTTCGCCCAGATCCCGACCCGTGACGTTCACGAGCTGACCGAGGAGGGGCTGCGGCTGCTGGCATTCGCCGTCCCGGATGCATCGACCCACGACGTGCGCTTCAACTCCCGCTGACCGCCGCGCCAGAACACCACAAGGGGTCAGGCGCACGGCCGACGCACATAGCCGTTGATCTACACCAGCGCGCCGCCAACCTGGCTCGCGTCCGCAGTCACAGCCGACACTGAAACATCCGCTTCGCGGCAGGAGAGGGCGTTGTTGCGGCCCGATGCCGAAAGATTCCGGTGCGTGAGCGGGTCAGGGCAGGATCGCGTCGATGTACCCGCCATCGACCCGCACCGCACCACCGGTCGTTGCCGAGGACAGCGGTGAGCTGAGATAGGTCACAAGATTGGCGATCTCCTCCGGCTCGATCAATCGCTGCAGCAGCGATTGCGGCCGGTGCTGCCTCATGAAGACGCGCTGCGCTTCCTCCCAGGGCAGGTCGCGATCGACGAGCTGGTAGACGAAGTCTTCCACCCCACCGGTATGCGTAGGCCCCGCGATGACCGAGTTGACCGTAACGCCAGTGCCGGATGCTTCCTTCGCGAATCCTCGGGAAACGGCGAGCAGCGCCGTCTTCGACATGCCGTAGTGGATCATCTCGGTCGGGATGACGACCGCCGAGTCGCTGGCGATATACAGGATCCGCCCCCAACCGCGGCTCGACATGCGGGGTAGATGGTGCCGGGTCAGCCTCACGGCGGCGAGGACGTTGACCTCGAAGAACTGGCGCCACTCCGCGTCGGTGATCTCCAATGCGGGGCGCGACTCGAAGATGCCCAGGTTGTTGACCAGCACGTCCACCTGGGGCAGCGCTTCGGCCGCTGCCGCGAAGCCCTCGTCGGAAGCGACGTCGGCCACCACCGGCACCAGCGCCGCCTCGGGCAACACCATGCGTAACTCGTCGATCGCCCGGTCGACGGAATCGGCCGACCGGCCGTTGACGCCGACGCGTGCTCCGGCAGCGGCCAAGCCGCGGACGATGGCGAGGCCGATGCCCTGCGTCGAGCCGGTCACGAGCGCAGTCCGCCCGGCAAGGTCGATCCTCACAGGTCAAGCGTAGTGGCCGGCCTGCACGGCTCGCTCCGGTTTGCGGCCGAAACCGACGCCATCGGGCAGTGCGAGTCCAGCCAGCGGGCACGTCAGGTCAGACAGGTCGCCAACGGACGGATGGCAGATCAACGCCGTGTCGGCGTGGCAGGTCCAGGAGCCCTCGGGTACCTGCCGCGTCTCCTTGACCCGTCGTTCAGGCGCTGACTTCGGCGCACGGATCTCGGCAGAACCGGACGCCTGAGAACGGCACCAGTCCGCAGACGGATGATGCCAATCCCCCACCGCAACGATCAGATCGCCGGAAGCGGCGCGGATGCGCCGGCGGCAGGCCGCCGAACTTCGACTGCGCCGCCTACAGCAAATGCAACCAGGTCGAACGCGGGGTTCAACCGGCGCAAGCACTGGCGTGGACTAGCCACCAGCTTCGACAAGCTGGCCAGCCACGACCAGACCACACTCGACGTCGTCGAGACGTCGGCTGGCTACGCGCCATACCCGACGGTTGCGATCGGCGAACCCTCTCGTCATCGTTGGCGCTCAACGGCAGCGCCAACGGCCAAGCGCGCCGCTGTCAGGAAGGCTGACACGCTCGAATCGACGTCGTGGGAGTGGGCGCTGGTCAGCGTGGCCCGGACTCCCGCACCTTCGAAGACAGACGACAAGCCTCTGCTTGCCACCTGGCTGTTCAGCTCATCGCGAAGGCCAGCAGCGACCGCGGCAGCGAATTCGGCATGAAGCGATTGAGCCAGGCTGACGAACTCGAACTCGTTTGTCCTGTCCCCGAGCGGCTCGAGGTCGACCACGATCTCGGCATAGACCGGCCACGCCCCGGTGCTGGGCGAAAGGCGTACTCGAATGTCAAGCTCCGGTCTGCTGAACAGGGATGACATGGTGCGCTCCTGAAGAGTCGGCGACTTCCAGGAGCCAGTCTTCACCGAACGGCGGCACCGGACCACGCACCTGACCGCAGAGTCGGCCACATGCCCTCGCCAGCGACCAAGGATCCGCGAGACAGTACGTACTGGACCCCTAACCAGGGCGGGTTAAACGGTGCTTTCATATGTGGATGGCTGACTGGACGGCACTGGCGCTCGGCGGGGCGGGTCTCGCCATCACCGCAGCCCCCGCGATAAATCGAGCTCGCCGCCGGTATCGGCTCCGGGCCATGCTCAAGCAGGACCTCGAGCTGGTCGCCATCGCGGAGCAGGTGAAGCTCCAGGGACCGGGTGTCGGGTTGCTCCGGGAATCCATCGGATCCCGGTTCGCGGAGTTGGTGGAGCATGAACGTCAGGTGCTGCAACGGGCGGGCATACGCCGGACGTGGGTGCGACGCGGCCTGCGGTGGGCGCTGGCGCTCGGTGGAGCGACGCTGGTGAGCTTGGCCGTCGGGCGGGCCCTCACGGGCGTGACCTCCCTGGCGAACACCGGCATCGGCGTCGGTGCGATCGCCGTGCTATCTGGGCTCGTCACCGCCTTCTTCTCCTGGCGGAGCAGTCGAGCCGAAATGGATCTGTGGCACGAAGCATCCCAATGAGCGGCCTCGATTTCAGGCGGTTGACCGCGCCTTCGACAGCTCCCGACGGTGGGTTACCAGTCCCGCCGTTCGCAGACGGCCTCGCCGACGCCACGGCGTTCCAGCATCGCCTGGACGTCGAGGCCAACCCGGTAAGCAGTGTATTCATGGCGTCGGCACTAGGGCGCGAGCGCCACGAGGCGCCCGCGCCCGCTCACTTCAGCGCAGCTCGGCCAATAGCTGCTCGACCTCGACGAATGCGGTCTCCGAGAGTGGCCCCAGGGCGAGGGTCGCGTAGTTCTCCTCCGCCTGGGCCACCGTGCGTACGCCCGGGATCGGCACCGTCCACGGGCTTCGGGCCAGCAGCCAGCCCAGCGCCCCCTGGGTCAGCGTCCGGCCGTCGGCGGTCAGCGCCTGCCGGACCCGGTCCACCAGCGCAGCCCACTCCGGCGACGGCACGCCGTCGGTGAAGTAGCGCAGCCACTGCGGCGACTTCCCGCGTACATCGTCGCCGCCGATCCGGCCCGCGACGCCGTGGTACTTGCCAGTGAGCAGGCCCATCGCCAGCGGCCCACGGTTGATGCCGGCCAGCTCGTACCGAGCCAGCACCTCGACCATGGCCGCGTTGTCAGCCAGCACCGAGTGGTCATATTGGACAGCGGTGCAGTTCGGCCCCGCCTCGGCGAAAGCGGCGGCGCGGGCCGGATCGTCGGTGCTCCAGCCGTACGCGCGGATGCGGCCCTCGGCGACCAGCTTCTCCAGTGGGTCCACCAGGTCCAGTGCCTGTTCGATCGGTAGGTCGCCAAGGTGCAGTTGGTACAGGTCCAGGTAGTCGGTGCCGAGCCGGGCGAGGATGCCGTCCAGGCAGCTCAGCATGTATGCCGGGGTGCCATCGTCGCCGATCGCCAGCCGCTTGGACTCCTCGAAGGTGTAGCCGAACTTGCTGGCGACGACCACGCTGTCACGCCGCCCGGCCAGGGCCCGGCCGAGCACCCGTTCGCTGTGCCCGGCACCGTAGTTGCTGGCGGTGTCGAAGAAGGTGACGCCGAGGTCCAGAGCGCGGTGCACGGCGCGGACCGACTCGTCGTCGTCGGCTTCGCCCCACCCCCACGGCTGGCCGGTCTCGTCCCACAGCGGTCCCCCGATGGCCCAGCAGCCCAGGCCCAGAGCACTGACCTCGATGCCGCTACGACCCAGTTTTCGTGTCGTCATGGTGGCCAGCCTGGCACCTAGAGCGCGCTCCAGGTCAAGCTGCGTGGCGTAGCGGCCGACCCTCTTCGCGATATGACCATTGAGGAGCCCGGTCAGTCGGCGCTGATCGTTGCAGGACGCAACCGGCGGCTCGCCACGGCCGGCCGCGCGCTCCGTGCGATCACATCTGCGCGACGGGGGTACGCCGTGGCCGGGTGGCGAGCGTGACCAGGAGCGAAGCGGCGGTCAGCGCCGTGCCGAACCAGAACGCCGCGCGTACGCCCGAGGAGGAGTGATCAGCGATCAGCCCGCCGATCAGCGCGCCCATGGCGATGGAGGTGTTGTACGCCATGGTGTTCAGCGACATGGCGGCCTCGAACGTGCCGGGCGCGGCGGCGAGCGTCAGGTTGATCTGGCACAGGTTGATGGCGCCATAGGACAGTCCCCACAGGACGACCGCCGCGATCAGGCCGGCGGGCTGGTCGCCGATGATGAGCATCGCGAGGACAGCTGTGACGAGCCCAGCGCAGGCGGCGGTGAAGCTGGCGCGCAGGTTCCGGGTCACGGTGTGGCCGGCGATGAAGTTGCCCGCCGCGCCGCCGAGGCCGTAGATGATCAGCAGTGCGGTGACGAAGCCCGGCGTCGCCGAGGCGGTCGTCTCCGCGAACGGCCGGATGAAGGTGTACGCGCCGAAGTGGCCGAGCACGAACAACATCACGATCAGCATCACCTGGCGCAGTTGGGCGTTGTGGCGGGGCAGTCCGAAGACTTCGCGTACCGGAACCGCGTTTGCCGAGGGCAGAGACGGGACGAGTACCGCGACGGAGAGCAGAGCCAACGCGCTCAGGCCGCTCCAGAGCAGGAACGTGGACCGCCAGTCGGTGATGCTTTCCAGGAGTGTGCCCAGCGGGATGCCCACGACCGTGCCGATCGAGATGCCGGACAGGGTGACGGCCGCCGCTCGGCTTGCCCGGTGTTCGGGTACGAGGCGCATCGCCATGCCCACGCCGATGGCCCAGAACACGCCGTTGGCGAATCCCATGACCAGCCGGGTCGTCAGTAGCAGGGCAAAGGTGGGCGCGATCGAGGTGACCAGGTTGCCCAGCACCAATACCGCGAGCAGTGCGGTCAGCAGAGTGCGCCGGTTGATCCGGCGCGTCCAGGCGACGATGAACGGTACGCCGAGCCCGGCGGACACACCGTAGAGCGTCACCGTCAGGCCGGCGATGCCCACGGAGACGTTCAGGCTGGTGCTCACCGGGGTGAGCAGGCCCACGGGCATGAGTTCGGTGGTGATGAAGACGAACAGGCTGGCGGTGATGGCGGCGACTCCCAGCCAGCCGCGAGCCGGCGAGGATGGGCGTACGGGGTGGATCGACATGCTCGCAGTCTTGCCGCGTCATGATCCATGAGTCCAACACATGTTTGTCACCACATCCATCGTGAAGCAAGATGGATCTATGGAGTTGCAGCAGCTGCGCTACGTCGTCGCGGTCGCCGAGACGAACAGTTTCACCCGGGCCGCGCAACAGTGCCGGGTGGTGCAGTCCGCGCTCAGCCACCAGATCGCGCGCCTGGAACGTGAACTTGGCGGGAAGCTGTTCGAGCGGACGAGCCGCCGGGTCCGGCTCACCCCCGCCGGTGACGCGTTCCTGCCGGCTGCCCGCCAATGCCTGGAAGCGGCCGAACGTGCGGCTGCGGAGGTCGCCGCCGCCGTCGGCGTCGTACGCGGCCGGCTGGTCATCGGCCTGATCCCGACCATCGCCGCGGTCGACGTCCCTGCCACCCTGCGCGACTTTCGCCGACGGCACCCTTCAGTACACGTACGGCTGCGGGTGGACGCCAGCGAGCGACTGATCGACCAGGTGCGCGAAGGCGTCATCGACGTGGCCTTCCTGGGATTGCCGACCACGGCCGAACCGATCGGCGTCCAAGCGCGCGAACTCGCCACCGATCGGCTGGTCGCCGTCCTCAGCCCCGACCACCCGCTCGCCCGGGAACCAGCGCTCGACCTGCGCCGACTGTCCGGCGAACCGTTCGTCGACTTCACCGCGGGCACAGCCGGGCGCGCCCAGTCCGATCAGGCGTTCACCGCCGCAGGCCTCACCCGCGACGTCGCCTTCGAGGTGACCACCCCCGACCTCATGGCCCAACTTGTCGGCCAGAGCCTCGGCGTGGCCCTGCTGCCCTCGGCGTACGCGCCACGGCTTGCCGGGGTGGTGACGGTCGAAGTCCGCGACGCACCAATGCGCGTCGAATACGTCGTCTCCCGACTCCTCAGCCGTACGCCGGCCGCGTCCGCCTTCCTCACCCTCCTGGAGAGCTGACCCGCCTGGCTGATGAGCTGCCGCAGTCCAACACCGCAGAGGACGCGCCCGCATGACTGCGGTTTGACGGCACACCATGCCATACGCCCGCAGCTTCTGACTTCGCCGACCGTCGTATCGCGAAGCGGTGCTGACGCATCGGTCGCGGCATGGGTCGGGCTGGCTGTGGGATCTGATCCTTTCCCTGGTCATGCTACGTTTGTGATCATGACGACCGGGCGGAACCTGGATCAGGATCTCGGCGTCGAGCAGCGCGCGTCCGACTCACCGTACGTCGAACGGCTCTATCGGGCCGGCGAGACGACGGGGACCGCGCCGGCCCGGATGCGGTCGGTGGCCAACTCCAACTGGGAGCTGGTGATCTGGCGGCACCGGGGCGTCACGAGCGTGGCGGTCCGAGGTCCGGAGACGACGCCCGCGGTGGTCGACGTTCCCCTGGGCGGCGAGACCTTCGGGATCATCTTCCGGCACGGCGCCTACCTGAGGCCGCTGCCGGTTCCGGACCTCGTCGACACCGCGGTGCAGAGCCCACACGTGACAGCGCGCTCGTTCGTTCTGCAGGGCGACGACTGGCAGCTGCCGACCTACGACAACGCCGACATCTTCGTGGACCGCCTGGTCCGGGCCGGGCTGCTGGTACGCGACCCGCTGGTCACCGACGTGCTGCGGGGCGACACGACGACCCTGGTCACTCCGCGGTCCGTCCAGCGCCGGGTGGTGGCCGCGACCGGGTTGACCCAGGGCACGGTCCGGCAGATCGAACGGGCCCGGCAGGCGGCGATCCTCCTGGCCCACGGCGGGACCGCGACCGACGTCGTCCAGCAGGTCGGATACCACGACCAGCCGCACCTGGCCCGCTCGTTGATCCGCTTCCTGGGCTCCACGGCGACCCGGCTGCAGCGCCCCGAACCCGGCGAGGTGCTGTCGCTTCTGTACAAGACCGACGCCGAGATACGCCCCTAACGTTGCAGGTGCGGCCGGACAACACCGGCGCGCGAGGACGTTGAAGGAAGGCGCTGAGATGGCGTACACGCAGATCTATGTGAACCTGCCGGTCGCGGACCTGGAGGTGAGCAAGGGGGTCTACACGGCGCTGGGCGGAACGATCAATCCGCAGTTCACCGACGACACGTCGGCGCAGGTCGTGCTGAACGAGGCGATCGCCGTGCAGCTGATGACCCACGAAAAGTTCGCGGACTTCACGAAGCGGCCGATCGCCCAGGGGGCGGTCGAAGTGATCAACGCCCTGGCCGCCGGGTCGCGGGAGGAGGTGGACCAGCTCGCCGAGGCGGCGCTGGCCGCCGGCGCGGTCGAGCCCCGGCCGGCGCAGGACCTGGGCTGGCTGTACAACCGGGCCGTCGACGATCCGGATGGTCACTCCTGGGAGCTGCTGTCGTTCGACGCGAGCGCGTTCGGCGATGATCCTGCCGGCGGTCGCGACTGACCCAGGCACCAGGAGACGACGCCGTTGCGGGCGCAGCGCGATCACGGGCATCGTGGCGATCTTCGCTACCGCCGGCGTCGACCTCGCCGACGGGCCGGTGACTCGGGCACAACGGCTGACCGACCTGACCCGGGTCATCACGGTCCTGCTCATCATCGTCGCGGCCGTCAATGTGCTGTTCATCGCGTGGGCGACGGTCGTCGACGCGCACCGCACCATCGCATTGACACAGGCATTCGGCGCGACCGCCCGTCAGGTCCGCGCCGGGATCACCGCAGCACAGCTCCTGCCAGCCATGCTCGGTGGCGTGCCGTTGGGCCTCTACCTGTACCGGGCGCTGGCCCAAGAGCCGACACTGACCATCCCACCCGCGTCGCAGCTGGCGGCTATTCTTGCCGGCACGCTGATAGCCGTTGTGGTCCTGACGGCGGTGCCTTTGCGCATCGCTGGACGCCGGCCGGTCAGTGTGGCCCTGGCAAGTGAGCACATCTGATCTTGCGGCTTGGATGCGGCGGGGCGTCAACGTGGGTTCCTCGGTACCCAGGGTTGACGCCCCGGCCATCTGTGGCGCTTCCCGGCGTCGCGGGTCCGCTGGACCGCCGTGTGCCTAGCGACTGGAATCCAGCGCGCAAGGACGGTCCCGCCTTCATGGCTTCCCGACTGCCGGCTCGCGGCGCCCTCGGCGTGGCGATCATCGGCTCGGTGTTGTCCGCGATCGACCGCAGCCGCGTCGACCGCACCGTGGTCGGCCTGCTGAACGCGGCCGGGCCGGCGCCGGCAAGCCCGCGATCTAACACCTCGGATCGGGCGAGAACGGCGTTGTCCTCGAACGCCGGGAGGTCAGCAGCGTCGAGCTGAGTGCCGAACCGGTCCCGAGCGCGCTACGCGAGCCGCCAGGGTATTCACCTGCGATAGCACTGCCCATCGAATCGCCCGGCATGCACGCTCACGCGGCAAGTCGCGTGCTCATGCCGAGGTACGTGTGCCTGAGGGGCTTACCGGTCTGGTGTGCTCGGCGATCGCGTCGATGAGGAGTGGCCACAGCGCGGGCGGCCGATCGTGACCCATGTCCGCGACTTGCAGCAGCTGTGAGCCGGGGACGAGTTCGGCGGTACGCCGGCCGCCGCTGACGTCGATGAGCGTGTCGTCCAGGCCATGGATAACCAGTGTGGGCACGGCAAGGTCACGCAACTTCTCGGCGCGGGAGCCGTTCAGCACCAGAGCGGCGAGTTGACGTGGCGTGCCCGCTGGGTAGTAGCAGCGGTCATAGCTTGCTGCGGCCAGGGCGCGCAGTGCGGCCGGATCGCCGTAGCGTCGTGACGCCCAGATCAGCTCGCGCTCCGCTGAGGCGACATACCCTTCCCGATCTGCGGGGCGGGGCGCGAACAGGACCTGTTGCGCCTCGGGTGAGGCCTGGCCGTATTCGGGTTCGCCGGTGGAGGACATCATCGAGGTCAAGGTCAGCACGTGCTCGGGATAGTCGATCGCCATGGTCTGGGCGATCGCTCCGCCCATCGACGAACCGACCACGTGAGCGCGATCAATGCCCAGAGTGTGCAGCAACCCGATCCCGTCCGCCGCCATGTCGTGCAGCGAATAGGCGGCCATCGACCGAGCGAGGTCCAGGTCGCCTGCGGTCACGGCACTGATGAAGGCCGGCATGTCCAGCGGGCGCGCGTCGAGCTTGGTCGACAGGCCACAGTCGCGGTTGTCGTAGCGGATCACGTGCCGGCCGCGGCTGGCCAGCTGCCGGCAAAACCGCTCATCCCAGGCCAGGAGCTGTGCCCCGAATCCCATCACCAACAGAACGGTGGGGTCCTCGGCGTCCCCGAACGCCTCGTACTCCAGAACGATCCCAGCGCTGGTCTCCACGTGCACACCCATGATCCTCTCGCCCGTCGACTGCGACCGGCGACGGAATTCACCTGGTTGCGCCAACTCGTGCACGTCGACCTGTATGCCGACGCCTGGCTCTACGACACCTACGGCAGGTGCGCATCCAGTTGGATCACAAAGTCGACGGTCGCTTGGATGCATGCAGCGAGCACCGCGGCCGAGATGACAGCCGCTGCAGGTGCTGCGGTGCGCCGGGCGCGTGGAGGTTCGGCATGTAACGCTGCGATCCTGGCGACGACCAGGGAACCCTCGAGTCCCGCGACGGTCGCCCGTGACGGTGAGGCCAAGGCTGCCAGTCCGATCGTCTGCGCCACGAGCCTTCGGTCTTGCACCTCTGCCGCCGCGGATTCGTCGGCGGCTCGTTCGCACAACAACCCGATCGCGTCTCTGATCCCCGCCAGCAGCGGGTTGACGGCCACCGCCAGGTCGGCCAACCGAAGGGCAAACGGGTGCCGAGCGCGCAGATGCGCGTGCGCCAGCACGACCCGCCGCTGCCCCGGGGACAACACATCGATCATTCTTGTGCTGATCACGATGCGCCGATAGGCGGCGAACGCGATCGGCGCGTCATCGGTGACAACCACCAGCTCGTTGGATGACCGACGCAGCCAGACCAACTGCCGACGGTCGGCCCGCCATCGGCGACTCGCCTTGCCCACCCGCACGCCGACCACGGCCAACAGCACGCCGGCGGCAACGGTGACCACACCCGGGACAGGAACGTCTCGCATGCCCATCCATCCGCGCAGCGGCGTGTCATCAACCGCTGCGGCCGCCAGCAGCGCCAACGCCCACATGCTGGACGCCGCGGTCATGACCACGATCACGGTCAACGCCCAGGCGCCCACCTACGGGCGCAGGCGCCGCGCGAGCTGCGCACCGGCCAGCGACACGAGCAGGGTCACCAACAGCGGCGCGTACACGGCGAGCTTCATGACGGCGGGTCCTGTTCAAGTGCCGCCCGAAGGGCTGCTTCGTCTGCCGGCGACAAACGGGTCACGAACCTGGCCAGCACCGCTTCCCGACTGTCAGGCACGGAATCGAGCACTGCCCGCATCCGGTCGGCGGCCCCTGTGGCGGCGTCGACTGCGGGCGCGTAGCGAGTCCGGCCAATGCCACCGACTTTGACGATCTGACCCTTGTCGTGTAGTCGAGAAAGGATCGCGTGCACGGTGCTGTACGCGAGCTCGCCGTCGAGGGCTGCCACCAGCCGTGCGGGGGTCAAGGCTGTCCCGGCTGCCCATAAAGCCGCGAGGATCTCTGCCTCCCGCTGCCCGGCACCGCGCCGCGGCCGATCGTCGCTCACAAGATTCGTCCGTTCCGCATGATCCGTGTCGCCACCTTAACGCGATCCGCCGCAGCGGCGACTGCGCGTGCCCGCCGGATCTCAGGTGATTGGCCAGGCCGATGACCAGCTGCTGCGGCGTCGATCAGCCCCTGTCACGCTGGACGATGCGGGCGACATCTGCCCCGACGGACGAGATACTTGCGCACGGCTATCCGCAGGACACGTCCGTGTCGGAGCTCAGCGAATTCGTCGCAGCCGTCCGGGCATCACGTTCGCCGCCCGGACGGTATGCGTGTCAGGTGGGAACCTCGTCAGGAACTGCCCAGCGAGGTGAGCAGCGCGGTGAGCGCCGTCTGCTCTGCGGCCTTGTCTTTGTGGGAGGCCCGCATCGCGCTGAGCACCGTGTCGATCTGCCCGTCGAGGAAGGTCCACGCCTTGCCGTCAAGTGGCTCGAGTTTGGGGTGATCGTCGTCCCAGGTGGTCTCGAGGTCGGTGATCCTCGCGGTGGCACCAGCTTGATCTCCCGCGGTTAGCTTGTCCAGCGAGTCGTGGGTGATCTCGCGCAGGACCGTAAGGTCCGCAACGGGGAGGGAGGTGTTCTCCAGCCCCACGCCGAGTGTCATGTTGATCCAGTCCGCGAAGCTCTCCCCCACGGTGGTGCACAGGATCTTGATGATCCAGAACCAGATGGTGATCTCGGGGACCTTGTTCAGCATCGCCCGCGTGGACGCAGGCGTTCGACCGGCCGTCAGAGTTGTCGTCATGGTCGCGCAGGCTAGGTAAAGGCGCCTTACAGCCTGTTGTATAACCCGGTTGGGTGGTACAACAGCGCCCTTCTCGGGCGTCCTTACCGCCGGCCGCACCCTGCTGGGTTGGTCGGCGTTGGGGTTCCTGCGTCAACGGGACGGGCTTCACCGGCGGGCTGATGTCCGCCGGTCAGAGCCGTCCCTCGGCAAGGCATTGATAACCGGGCCTCGCACTTAGGGGTCCCGGATCTGGGCATCA